>DATLYJ010000095.1 GCA_035574915.1 Dehalococcoidia bacterium
TCGCGCCAGAAGCTCACCATCTTGACTTCATCGCCGATGACGATGGGCACGATTGGCGTCTCCGAGACGCCAATGTCGAAGCCGTCCTTGCGCAGGCCGTCGCGCAGGCGCTTCGCGTTGGCGTTCACCCGCTCCACGAGCTCTGGCTCCTCCATGAGCACGTCCAGCGCCGTGTGAGCGGCCGCCACGGACGAAGGCGGCATAGAGGCGCTGAACAGCATCGGGCGGGCGAAGTGCTTGATCCACTCCAGGACGTCCTCCGGCCCGGCCACGAAGCCGCCGATGGACGCCAGAGTCTTCGAGAACGTACCGACGACGAGGTCGACCTCATGGTCGAGGCCGAAGTGGCTGCCGGTGCCGCGGCCACCCTCGCCCAGGACGCCGATGGAGTGGGCGTCATCCACCAGGAGGCGCGCGCCGTAGCGCTTGGAGACACCGACGATCGCCGGGAGGTCGGCGATGTCGCCGCCCATGCTGTAGACGCCGTCGATGACCACCAGCGCCGCCTTGCGCTGCGTGACGCGGCGGAGCACCTCGTCCAGGTGGTTCGGCTCGTTGTGGCGGAAGCGGAAGACCTCGCCGTCCGAAAGCTTCGTGCCGTCGTAGATGCTGGCGTGGTCCCCCTTGTCGATCACTGCGGCGGCGTGGCGGTTCACCAGCGCCGAGATGGCGCCGAGGTTGGCCTGGTAGCCCGTGGAGAACACGAGGGCCGACTCGCGCCGCAGGAAGTGCGCGATCTTCTCCTCGAGCGCCACGTGGAGGTTCGTCGTCCCGTTCATGAGCCGCGAGCCGGTCATCGATGTGCCGTACTTCTCGACCGCATCGCGGGCGGCCTGGATTACGCGCGGGTGGCGGGTCAGCCCCAGGTAGTTGTTGGAGCCGAGCATGATCACCCGCTTGCCGTCGACGATTGCCTCCGGGCCCTGGTTGTCGTCCAGGGGCTTGTAGAAGGGATACATGCCGAAGGCCTTGGCCTGCTTCACGAGCTCGAAAGAGCGCGCCTTGGCGAAGACGTCCCTGCTCTGAGGGTCGTCGTAGCCGCCTATGTCCAGGGCATCGATGGAGAGGGTCGAGGGAATGAGCTCGTCGTCGGCCAGAGGCTTAGTTTCGGAAGCCAGAGCGCATTCCTTTCTGGAGCAGGGGCCAAGATGAGAGAAAGCCGCGTCCCCCGCAGGCCACCTAGCATGTACCATGCGACCTGAGGCTTGTCAACAAAACGGAGGCCCACCGGCGCCGCCGGCGCTGCTCATGACTTCCAGCACTTCACCGCCGGACCTCATCGACACCGTCCGGTCGTTCGCCTACAGGTCCACCTTTTCGCCGGCAGGGCAGCGCATCTTCGACCTGCTCATGCGAAAGGGGTATCGCGCCGCCTACGCCTGGCTCATGCGCACGCAGTGGCTCTCCAGCCAGGAGATAAGGGCGCTGCAGCTGTCCCAGCTGAAGGACCTTCTAGAGCACGCCTACAGCTACTCGCCCTTCCACCGCGATCGCCTCCGCGCGGCCGGCTGGAAGCCCGGAGCGGCTGTGGACTTCGAGACACTCGGTTCGCTGCCGGTGCTCGAGCGGGTCGACCTGCAGGAGCGTCTGGATCAAGTCGCGACGGTCCGGCGCTGGCGGGCCCCGCGCCTCACGGTCGCTAGGTCAGGAGGGACGACGAGCGGCACACCCCTGAAGACTTACGTCGATGGCTTGAGCCACGACCGCAAGAGCGCCGTGTGGCCGCGCAACGAGTCCTGGGTTGGCCTGCGTCCTGGAGACCGGCAGGTGGTGGTAGGCGGCTTTTCGCGCGGCCTCAACCCAAGTATCCCGCTGAGGGCGCGCGTCCAGGACTGGCTGCGAAACCGGTCCGTGGTCCTGCTCTGGACCTTCGACGAGGCCAGCCTGGAGCGTTGCGTCCGCGCCCTGGATGAGAGGAAACCGAAGTACCTCGCCGCATTCCCCAGCGGGCTCTACGCCCTGGCCACCTTCCTCCGCGCGAACGGCCGAAGGCTGCGCATTCCGGTCGTCTACGCCACGGGCGAGATGATGTACCCGGAGTGGCGCGACCTGGTCCTCGAGTACCTGGGCGACCTCTTCTGCGAGGCCTATGGCGCCGCCGAGGCGAGCCACATCGCCTTCACCTGCGCCGCCTGCGGCGTACTCCACGTAAACGACGAGAACATCCTCGTCGAGACAGAACCAGGGACCGGCGAAATCCTCATCACCGACCTCACGAACCGCGCCACTCCGCTGATCCGGTACCGCGTGGGCGACCGCGGGGAACTGGCAGAGGGGCCCGCTGCCTGCGGTAGGGGTCTCTCCTCCCTCCTCCGGGTCCACGGCCGCACTGCGGACGTGCTGGATTTGGGAGGAGGCAAGAAGGTGACCGGCGTCGTCTTCCCGACCGTGATGCTCAAGTACACCATGGTCCGTGCCTACCAAGTGTGGCAACCTGAGTCCCGGCGGCTGCAGTTCCTGCTTCAGGGCCCTCCCGACGTGCCAGCATCCGCTATATGCGCCGACCTGGGGCGCCTGATCCCGTCCGCGTCCATCGAGGTCATCGGCGTCGACGACATCCCACCGACGGACGCGGGAAAGCGGCCCGTAATCGTCCCGGGGCGCGCCTATCGTGGGCCGGGACGCCTCCTGGCCAGCTCTGAGGGAGCGCCTCTCGTGACAGCGCCGTGATTTCTGCCCGGTAAGATCGGCGTCATGCATCCGGCGTGCGGAGGGCGTGATGAAACCACTGGCACTTCTCCTTACCATGCTCAGCGTTGCCTTGCTCGCCTGCGGCGGCGGTGACGGTGACGGCGGCCCCGGCGCTCAGGACCGAGGCCCCTCGGGGCAGGCCCCGCAGACCACGACAGTCGACGCCTGCGCGCTCGTCACACGGGCGGAGGCCGAGGCCCTGCTCGGGTCAGCCGTAGCGGACACCCAGAAAGGGCCGGTGGGACCCTTCCAGAGCTGCGGCTACTACTCGTCCGCAGGCGTGTTCGACTTCGTCCAGGTCCAGGCCTGCAGGTGCCTCGGCGGCAACCAGTTCGACGCCTCGGCTCGGGCCGGCGGCGAGGCGCTCGGCGTCACGGTGAAGCCGGTCGCGGGCGTCGGCGACAAGGCCTACTGGCTGAACGGAATCCTCTGGGTGCAGAAGGGCCCGTACGCGGTGAACCTCTGGATCTCGACCGCGGCGTTGACTCGCGAGGGCGGGCAAGCGCTCCAGGGAGAAGCCCTCGAACGCAAGGCGCTGCCGAAGCACATCGAAGTCGCTCAGCGCGTACTCGCGCGGCTGCCCTAGGCGGCCCGGGAGGGCGTTCCTAGCCGCCGTCGCGCGCGAGCAGGGCCTCCAGGACCGCCGTCGGCGACATAGGCAGGCTGGTCAGGCGGATGCCCGTCGCGTTCGCGATCGCCGTCTGGATCGCCGCCAGCGGCGGGACAATCGGTACTTCGCCGACGCCGCGGACACCGTACGGATGGCCGGGATTCGGGACCTCAACGAGGACCGTCTCGATCATCGGCAGGTCCAGGGACGTGGGCATCCGGTAGTCGAGAAAGCTGGCGTTGGTCATGCGTCCGTCCGCGGAGAGGTAGTACTCCTCGCTCAGGGCCATACCGATTCCCTGCGCGGCCCCGCCCTGGATCTGGCTCTCGACGTACCCCGGGTGGATCGCCGTGCCGACGTCCTGGATGGCCGTGTAGCGCAGGATGGTCACCTTGCCCGTCTCCGGGTCCACCTCGACATCCGCGATGTGGGCGGCGAAGGCGGGGCCGGCCTGGCGCCCGCTGACGTTCGCGCCGACCTCGATCGTGCCGCCAGTGCGGGGCAGGCGGGCAGCGAGCTCGGCGAAGGTCATGCGGCGGGCGTTTCCTTCGCCGTCCGGCGGGCCGCTGATGACGCCGGCGTCGTAGGTCACCTCGTCCGGGCTGCACTCCCAGATGCGGGCCGCCCGCTCCACCATCGCCTTGCGGATCTGCAGGCCAAGCTCGTAGGCGGCCCAGCCGCCCGCGAAGGCGGTACGGCTGCCGCCCGTGTTCGCCGTAAAGCCCACCGAGTCGGTGTCGACGACGCGCGGGATCACGTCCTCGGCGCGGATGCCGAGGGTCTCCGCCAGCTGCATCGCCAGGGTCGCGCGGGTACCACCGATGTCCGGCGAGCCGAGCACCAGGTTCACCGTGCCGTCGTTGTTCACGCTGGCGCTGGAGCTGGTCTCGTTGGAGCCATTGCCCCAGAAGCCCATCGCCACGCCGCGGCCGCGGTTCGGTCCCTCCAGCTCGGAGCGGTAATGAGGGTGGTTCTTCGCGGCCTCCATGACCTCGATGTTGCCGATGCGCGCGAACTTCTGGCCGCTGGCGCGGAGGCTGCCCTCCCGGGCGGCGTTCTTGAGGCGCAGGTCCATCGGGTCCATGCCCAGCCGGTCTGCCAGCTCATTTACAACGGACTCCGAAGCGAACATCGCTGCCGGTGTGCCCGGCGCGCGGTAGGCTGCAGTCTTGCTCAGGTTTACGACGACGTCGTAGCCGTCGATCCGGATGTTGGGGATGTCATAGGGGGCGAAGATGCCGTTCATGCCGCCGTTCAGCGGGGAGCCGGGATAGGCGCCCGCGTCGTAGATCAGCGTCGCCTGGGCTGCGGTTATGGTGCCGTCCTTCTTCGCGCCAAGCTTCACGGTGACATAGGTGCTGGACGTGGGGCCCGTAGCCTCAAAGACCTCATCCCGCGACATCGTCATCTTCACCGGCTTGCCGGTCTTCTTTGCCAGCAATGCCGCTACCGGTTCGAGGTAGACCTGGTTCTTGCCGCCGAAGCCGCCGCCGATCTCCATGGCCTTCACGGTCACTTTCGACACGGGCATCTGTAGGACGCCGGCCACGGCGTTGCGCACGCCAAACAGGCCCTGGGTGCTGGTCCAGATCGTCAGGCGGCCGTCGCGGCCCCATTCCGCCGTGCCGTTGTGCGGCTCGATGTAGCCCTGGTGGAAGCGGCTCGTATGGAACTCGCGCTCGATGATGACGTCCGCTTCAGCGAAGCCTTTCTCGACATCGCCTCGGACGATTTCCCTGTGAGCGGCGATATTCGAAGGCTTCGTCGGCGCCGAATCGAGCGCCGTCCTGCTCGCCGCGAGGTTCTCGTGCAGCACGGGCGCCACGTCAAGCATCGCTTCGCGCGGGTCGAATACAGCGGGCAGGACTTCGTACTCGACCTCGATGAGGTCGAGGGCGTCCTCGGCCGTGTGCGGGTCGACCGCGCAGACAGCGGCCACGGGGTGCCCCTTGAAAAGCGCCTTCTTCCCCGCCATGAGTCGATCAACGAGGTGCGGGAGCGGCGTGAGCACGCCCTCGGCCATCTCCCCTGGCCCGACAGGAGACGGAGGGAAGTCCTCGCGCGTCACGACAGCGCGGACGCCGGGCAGGGCCAGGGCCTTGGAGGCGTCGATGCGCTTGATTATGGCGTGAGCGTGCGGGCTGCGCTTCACCTTGCCGTAGAGCATCCCCGGCAAACGCACGTCGGCGCCGTACTGGGCGCGGCCGGTGACCTTGTCGGCGCCGTCGTGACGGATAGGCCTGGTGCCGATGACGCGATATTCCTGGGTTGCGACCATGGGAGGATCCTCGAGCAATCTAGGTCAGGTAGACAGCGCCGATTCTACACCCGGAAAGGGGTAACAACCTCCGCGAGCCTCGACGGATCGGCTTCGGAGACATCGATGTCGCGATGCTGACGGCGCCGATCCCAGAGCTTGCCCGTCGTCGTATTCTTTAGCATCGCCAGCAGGGCGGCGGACTCGGGACCGGGTGGGTGATGGCCAGGGACAAGCTTCGGTCGATCCGCGTGTCGCGACGCGGCGCCTTGACCGCAACCGCCGCGGCCGCCTCCGCCGCTGCCGTCTACGCCCTCCTCCATGGCGTCCCTGGCGGGCAGGACGCCTCCGCCTACGACGAGTCCGCGGCCATCGAGGCTGAGCCCGTCAAGATCAGCCACCTCCTGCGACGCGCCGGCTTCGGCGCCACCCGCGCGGAGCTCGCGCGCTACCAGGCGATGGGCCTCGAGGCGACGGTCGATGAGCTCCTTCACTATCACGAGATCGACGACTCGGCCGCGGAGGAACTCGCGAATTCGCAGACGGCGCGGCGCGGCGCGCCCCAGTTGCCCTGGCTGGTCCGCATGGCCAACACCAGGCGGCCGCTACAGGAGAAGATGACCCTCTTCTGGCACGGCCTGCTCACGACAGAGCAGAGCGCCGTCCCCGACACCCAGGCACTGCAAGACCAGAACGACCTCTTCCGTCGTCACGCGACCGGCAACCTCCGCGACCTCCTCATCGGCATTACGCGCGACAGAGCGATGATGGTCTACCTGGACATCGATGGCAGCGTTAAGGCCGCTCCGAACGAGAACTTCGCGCGAGAGCTGCTGGAGCTCTTCACCATGGGCCCCGGTAACTACACCGAGGAGGACATCCGCGAGGCGGCGCGCGCTTTCACGGGCTGGCACGTGCCGCGCGAAAACCCTAACAACGTCAACATCCTCTCCCAGCCCGTGTTCCGGCCCCAGTTCTTCGATGCCGCCCTGAAGACCTTCCTCGGGCGCAAGGGTTACTTCGGGCCGGACGATATCGTCGACATCATCCTCGAGCAGCCGGCCACGGGCCGATACATCGTCCGGCGGCTCTTCGAGTTCTTTGTCTATCCGGGCCCGGACGAGGCGACTCTCGACCCCTTCGTCGAGGCCTACGAGCGTTCCGGCCGCGAGATCCTACCGGTCCTGGAGGCCATGTTCCGGTCGGACGTGTTCTACTCCCGTCGCGCCTACCGTGCGCTGGCCAAGAGCCCGGTCGAGTACGCCATCGGCGCGATCAAGGCGATCGGCGCGCCGGAGGACACGGCGCGGCTGTTGCCCCAGCGGGCGGCGGCCCTGCGCGCCATGGGGCAGGTGGTCTTCGAACCGCCGAACGTGGCCGGCTGGCCCGCAGGCGCCAGTTGGTTCTCGGCGAGTAACATGCTGGCCCGCCTCAACTTCATAAACATGCTCGTCGGCGGCGCACCCATCCCCCAGGGCTTTGGCGGCGGCGGACAGCCAGGCCAGCCGACGCCGGCGCCTACTCCTACGCCCACGCCGCCTGCGGGGCTGGGCACTGCGTCCTACGCCCTCGGCTACTACCTCCCACTTGTGCTCGACGACAACATCCCGGAGGAGGCCCGCCAGGTGCTCCTGGACTTCGCCGGCGGCCCGCGCGCGCTCCTGGACGCCGACAAGCTCCGGGGCCTCGTCTACCTGATCCTGGCCTCGCCCCAGTACCACCTGAACTAGCCACGCGCCGGACGGCCATCGGCCATCAAGGCATTAGCGCCTCAGGACAAGGCCGGTCCAGCGCTGCCCCCTGGCCTGAAACAGGGCCGGTTGGCTAGCGGGTCCGGAGATACTCCCGCGTGGCAAACAGGCCGGCGCCGATCAGGCCCAGGCTGAGGAGCGACACCACCCGGGGGTCGGATACATACAGGGTGGCGAGGATCAGGCCGACAAGCAGGGCCATAAGCGCGCCAAATCGCCGCAGGAGCGCCTCGTAGTCCGCCGTGCCCCGCAGGGCCGCGCTGGTCGAGAACAGGAACCAGGCCCCGACGAGCAGCGTCACGAGCGACTCCAGCACGCCTTCGGGCGTGCGAAGGGCGAAGGCCGCGGTGAAGCCCGTGAAGGCGCCGAATACGAAGACCAGGGCCCCGAGCGCGAATGTGAGGTCGCGCGGCAGGACGAGAGAAAGCACAGCCGGCGCGCTCCGCACGAGCATCCAGCCCAGCCCGCCGAGCGCAGCCACCAACAGCAGCAGCGTGAGGTGATACATCGCAGGCTCTCCTTGCCTCCGACCGGGTTCCATCCCTACCTGCTACAACGAAGGCGGGCGGCCCTCGTTTCAGGCTCAGTCGAAGGTGATCACGCTGCGGTTGACTTCACCCTTCTTGAGGGCGTCGTAGGCCTCGTTTATCTGGTCCAGCTTGTAGCGGCGAGTGATGAGCTCGTCGATCTTGAGGCGCTTCTGGCGGTAGAGCTGCATCAGCCAGGGCATGTCGTAGCCCTGACGGGCGCTGCCGTAGTAGCTGCCGATGATCCGCTTCTCCCCAAGGAAGGCCGCGCCCGGCAGCTGGACCATGGAGGCGACAGGCAGCATGCCGACTACCACCGCGGTGCCGCCGCGTTTCGTCATGTTGAACGCCTGCTCCGCCGTCTTGGGCAGGCCTATGGCCTCGAAGGCGTAGTCAACGCCGCCGCCGGTCATCTGCTGCACCGCCTGGACCGCGTCCTTGTCCGAGGCGTCGACGATGTCGGTCGCGCCGAACTCCTTCGCCGCCGCGAGCTTGCTCTCGATGAGGTCGACCGCGATTATCCGGCTCGCGCCCGCCAGCCGCGCTCCCTGCACCACGTTAAGGCCCACGCCGCCGCAGCCGATCACCGCCACCGTGGAGCCCGCTTCGATCCTAGCCGTGTTCGTGACCGCGCCCACGCCCGTCATGACGCTGCAGCCCACGAGGGATGCGGCATCCAGCGGCACGTCGTCCGGCACGGGGATGCAAATGCTGGCGTTGACGAGCTGGTACTCGGCGAAGGCGGACATGCCCGCGAACTGGTTGATCACCTGGTCGCCCATCTTCAGCCTTCCCGGCCGCACGCCGGCGTTGGTGCGCATGCACAGGACCGGCCGCCCCTGAAGGCAGCGCTCGCACTGCCCGCAGGAGTACACGAAGGAGAGGACAACGCGGTCGCCGGGCTTGACGTTGGTGACGCCCGGGCCCACTTTCTCGACCACGCCAGCGGATTCGTGGCCCAGGATCACGGGCGTGCGCGAGGGCCAGAGGCCCTCCATGAAGTGCAGGTCGCTGTGACAGACGCCGCTGGCTGCTGTCTTGATCAGCGCCTCGCCGGCCTGCGGCTCGTCGACATCGACGTCCTGAATGACCAGCGGCTCCTTCGCGGCAAACATGACTGCGGCCTTCATCGTGGCTCCTTTCGCGGGCAGGGATTCCCGTGGCTCTGGCTGGCGGGGTCGGGGCGTATCTTATCGCCCGCTCAGCCCTACGGCTAGACTCGCTCAGGACGACGGTGAGGGGCGAGACATGCGGGGGCGGCTGCCGAGGGGTACCAGGCTGAGCAGCGTCCTCTGCTGGCGGACAAGCTCCCCGCTCAGGTTGTCGCGATAGTAGGCCAGCAGTCCGTAGATCAGGATGAGCTCGCTCACCAACTTCAAGGCGTCCTCGGCCAGGCTCTGCCGGTGATAAGCAAGCGTGTCGATGTTATTCGAGCGCAGCCAGTTGCCGCTGTACGTCTCGATGCCCATCTGGGAGCCGATGAAGATGAGGCCGGCAAGGGCGAACAGCGCCAGCGTACCCAGGGGCAGGCGCAGGCCGAACGGGATGTAGAAGGGCAGAAGCACCAGGACGGCGATCGCCGCCGGCACCACCCAGTCGAAGTTTATGAACGTCAGCCCGAGCACTTCGTTGAGGTCGTGGCCAATGCTCTCGTCGCCGCCAAGCAGCTCGTGGATCGTCACGGTGTCGTCAATGGACAGGTAGAACATGACGAGGCCAAGGAAGGCCCAGGGCAGGGCACTGCCGCGCTTGAGCTGGCGCGTCCGCGCCCCTACGGCCAGGAACAGGAGGCCGGCGAAGGCGAACTGGAAGGAGGAGAACCAGGTCGGGATGGTCTGCGTCGGGCCATCGCGGTCGAAGTCGAAGCGCTGGCGGATCAGCTCGAAAGTGCGCGAAGGCCCGTTCTCGGGCCGCTCGAAGCCGCCCGGGTAATCCACCCAGGCGTAGCCCTTCTGCAGACTGCCGACGCGGTTCCACTCGATTACCTGCAGCGTGTAGTCGACCACCACCAGGAGGACGATCGCCAGGCCGAGGACCACCGCCACGACCGCGGGCGAGACTCGGACCTGGAAGTTCATCTCCGGTGCCCCCTCAGGCGGTCGCGTGCTGCAGGGTTCACGCCGGCGCGAACGCCCCTGAGGCAATTATGCGCTCGCCGACCCTCTGGAGCTTTAGCCGTCGGTAGAGGCCAAACGGCGCCTTCCTCAACAGCCTGTCGATGCCGACGGCGGCGAGGCCTCGGTTCGACCGCAACGGCTTCGCGAGCAGGTAAGCGCCCCCTCCGAGCTTCGGCGTCAGGCCCACGACGGCAACCAGAAGGGTATGCAGTTCACGCTCGGCGTGGGGAGCGCGGCGCGTGATCAGCCCTCGCACCTCCGCCCGCAGCCGGTGGAAGACCGTCCAGGAGAAGCGCTCGAGGCTGCCGAAGGGGAAGAAGAGCACCAGGGCAAGCGCCATCTGGATGCCCAGGTTGTTCATCGCCGCCGCGACCTCCGGCTGCCGCAGGGCGCGGCGCAGCTCCTCCGCCTGCTCCTGGGTGAGCTTGCCCTCGTTCAACCAGCGGACGATGCCGCGCCGGATGAAGACCTCGGCCCGCAGTTGGCCGCTGGCCATGAGGCGCTGCAGCTTTCGGAGGATGCCGGAGATGAAGTACACGGGGCCGAAGGCCACCCGCAGCACTCGCCCGAGGAGCCGCGGCTCGCGGGAGTGCCAGCGCTTGACGTACTCGGAATAGGCGACCGCGGCGTCCATCAACCGCAAGTAGTCCTCGCCGCCCAGCTTCTCGCGAAGGCGGCGGCCGTTCCTGGCGAGATAGGCCTCGAGCGTGGCCGTGTCGATGTCGTCGAAGTTCGGGAAGTTCTTCTGGCGGATGGCGCTGACCACAGCGGACATCGGCGTAAGGGCGGCGACGAGGTTCGACTCGAGGTCGATGATTCGATACGTACCGTCCTCGACCTCCATGAGATTGCCGACGGAGCGTGGGTTGTGCGGGCTGACTTGCCAGGTGGGAAGCCCGGCCTCGATGAAGTGCTGCGTGAGCACTTTCAGGAAGCGGCGGGCCCTGTACTTGTTCTCGGGCTCGTGGCCCCGCACCAGCTGAGTAACGAAGGCCGTGCTCCCGGACTCGTCCTCGGCGATGCCGAGGACCGGCGCTACGATGTCCACGCCGAACCAGTACTTCGTCAGCAGCCCGACGATCACCCGGCGCTCACGGCTGGCTTCCAGCGCGTCGCGGTCGCTGCTGTAGGGGAAGGGCGCCTGGAAGGCTAGCCAGTAGAGCGCCCGGACGGCGAACCGGGGCTTGTAGGTCTTGTAGACCGTGCCAGACGCGTAGTCCAGCGTAACCAGGCTGCCAACGCCCTGAATGAGCCGCTTGTCCTGCGGCGACGCCTCCCCGGCTGGCGTCTCGGTCTGTGTCTCGGTCATCCCTGCCCGCCTCGGGAGCTCCCATCAGCACTGGCGTCCGGAGGACGGCAGCAGCGCGAGCGTGACTATAGCAGACGCTATTGAGGGCGTCTATCGGTCAGGATCGAAAGGGCTATAGAAGAGGGGGAAATGGATAGCCCTCACTCGAGCGAGTATAGTGGCCACGCAAGACGATCCCCGGACCCCTGCCTTGCACCCTGAAACCCACCTGCCGACCCAAGTCCCACCCCCATCTCGCCAGGCGATGACAGCCGATGCGTGAACTGCGCGAAGGCGATTCCATTGGCCCCTACGTGCTCGAGCGCGCGATCGACCGCGGCGCCTTCGGCCGCGTCTGGCGCGGCACCGACACGACGACGGGGCGCACGGTGGCGGTCAAGGTGCTCGCTTCCTCGGCGGACGAGGAGCATGTCCGCGCCCGCACTGACCTGGAACGCCTCGCGGCGGCCGCAGCGCGTGACTCGAGGCATATCGTGCGCGTCGTCGGCGGCGGCCACGAGCCCGTGCCCCACATCGTCATGGAGTTCGTGGCAGGCACCAACCTGCGCGACGAACTGGCAGCCCGTGGCGCCCTGCCCCAAGAAGAGGTGATCCGCATAGGCCTCGAGATCGCGGACGCCCTCCGCGCGCTTCACCGCGTGCGCATCGTCCACCGGGACGTCAAGCCGGCGAACATCCTCCTCGACGAAAAGGGTGAGGTGCGGCTGACCGACTTCGGCATCGCCAAGATCCTGGGTTACGACGAGACCGTGACCCTGACCCAGCAGAACCTCCTCAGCGCGCCCTATGCCGCGCCGGAGGTCTGGGAAGGCGCGCCGAACCCGTCGTCAGACCTGTACGCCTTCGGCGCGGTGCTTTTCGAGATGCTCAGCGGCCGCCCGCCCTTTCAGGGCGACCTCATGGAGCTGTTTCGGCAGCATCGTTCGGACGAGCCGGACCTTTCGGTGCTGCCAGCAAATGTGGCCCCTTCGCTGAAGGAGCTCGTGTACCAGTGTCTGCGCAAGGTACCCGGGGAACGGCCGGAGGGCGCAGAGGCGTGCATCCGGCTGCTGGAGCGCGCGCGAGAGGAGCTGAAGCCGGAGCCGGAGCAGTTCGGCCCATGGGTGCGGGTGGAGCCTCATCCCGAGCAGCCCTGGGCATGGCGTTGCGTGCACGAGCGCACCGGCGAACCCGCGGTGGTCGAAGTGCACTTCGCCCAGGACGAGGCCTACGGCGAAGCGCTGCGCGCCGCCGTGAACGTGAACCCGCGACTGGTGCCGCTGGGCGCCGAGCGGCTTCTGGGCGCGAACCGCTTGCTGCTCAAAGACAACGAAGGCTGGCCGAGCGCGCCGGAGCACAACCTCGTGTTCTGGGTTGCCCGCGAGGAGCGCCAGCCGCCGGACCCGGCCGAGGAGCTGGACACCGAAGCCCTCCTGAAGGCGACTGAGACGCTACTGAAGATGATCGAGGTGGCCGCGGGAAGCGTCCGGCTCACGATCGATTCGCACTCCACGGTCGTCGCCCAAGACGGCGCCGTTTGGGTCCAGCGGCCAGGACTTCCGCCCGCCCCGAGAGTCGAGCCCCGGCTCGCTGCCTTCATCTTCTTGCGCTCGCTTCCACTCACGCCGGAAGCGAACGAGATCGCCAATCGCGCCCGCGACCTGCGCGACTTGCGAGAGCGCCTCGCGAGGCCGTGGCAAGAAGCAGCGTCGGCCGGCGCCCGCCGTCGGGAGGGCAGGACACTCGCCCTCGTCTCCGGGCTGCTGGTCTTCGGTATCACCGTCGCCGTCCTGGCGGCGTTCGCGTTGGCCGGGACCGACTTCATTGCCGACACTCCCCCGGCCGGCAGTCCCACGCCCGATGCGGCGGTCACCTACTGCGGCTCCCTCCGATTGCCCGCGCCCCTGGCTGAGGCGCGTGCGGCCTGCGCTTCCGCTCCACGCGTCGATTTCGAGCTGTCGCAAGACTGCGCCCGTGGGCACGTCTGCACCATCGAGGCACGCGGCGACGGGGTTGTCCTCAAGGCCAACGACCAGACGATCGTGTTCGTGGACACCCGCGGTGACCTTGCGGTCGCCCGGGAGGGTAGCTTTCAGTCCCGGACGCTCCTGCCCGACAGCGGCGTGAGGCATCCGGCATGGTCTCCGGACGGTCGCTATCTCGCTTATGTCATCTCCAGGCCAACAGTCGAGGGGGAGCAACGCGAGTTGTGGGTCATGGACATGCGCGATACAGCCGTGCAGGCGCAGGTCTTCGTGTCCCGCGATGGCCCTGAAGTGCCGGAGTGGCGAAGGCGCCGCATTTCCCACCCGCAATGGAGCGCCAATGGCCACCGGCTCTATTTCTTCTGGAACCCAGCCTCCGGCGCGGAGGACCTCTGGGCCATTGACCTCCCGGTGCGCGGCGACGAAGTGGACCTGCGGGAGCTGCGGATGTGGAACGGCACGGCTGCCAACCTCGGCGTCCTGCGCCCGCCGGCCGAGAGCTTCCGGGGCCTGCAACTGACCTCGTTCAGCGCCGCGCCCGACGGAGCGCTGTTGACGGAGTTCTGCGTACCGGACGCGGCCTGCGGCCTGGCGCGCTGGCACGAGGGCGGCTTCGATGTAATCGCCCAGCCACAGCAGGGGGCCCGGTTCATCGCTCCAACCCAGGCGGGAGGCAGGACGTACGCCCTCACGATCGACGGCAGCGACGTGGTGCTCCTCGAAGTCGATCCGTCCGGGCTTACCAGGGGACGCGGGCGCGCGCCTGCATCCGTCGCCGGGCTGGAGCCTAACCCGAACGACCTGTCGCTGAGCATCTCGCCGGACGGCGCCACGGCCCTTATCGGCACCGCTGCCGGCATTTCACGCCTCGACCTTGCGACGGCCGCGACGACCCCGGTGCTGGAGGGGCGTTGGGGACGCTGGTTCGTACCGCGGCGCGGCGATCCGGCCACGACGCCGCCGTCCCCGATGCCCTTCGCCACGCCCGTCCTCTCCCCGACAGTCCCGCCGACGGCCACCATACCTCCCGGCGCCGACGCGGACCTCACCGGCGAGGTTGTTGCCGCAACCTGCGCGATGGGACAGACGCTGGTGGTCCGTGTCACGAACCTGGGCCCCGGGCTGGTGGAGCGCGACGTCTTCATCCGCGTGGCGACCCTGGACGGCCAGACCCGCCAGGGAGACACGAATGTAGGCCTCGTCGGCCTGCGGCCCGGGGAGTCGCGCGAAGTGAGGACGGCCTACAACGTCGGAGAGCCGGTGCAGGTCCTGATCCAGTACACGCGAGACCGCCGGCCGGAGAACAACACGGTCATCTGCAGGCCCCCGGGTTAGCCAGGGGCCGGAAGGGTCAGACCAGGCGGTAGCCGACGCCGGGGACCGTGAGGATCAGTTCATCGCCGTCAGCGCCAGCGTCCTCCAGCTTGCGTCGCACGCGCCGCACGAGGTTGTGCAGCATGTACGTGTCCCACTGCCCCTTGCCCCAGAGGCGGTCTCCGAGGGCGGTATTCGTCACCAGGTTCGGTGCGGCGTCCGAAAGGACCTCGATCAGGCCGTACTCGAGGCCGCCGAGTTTCTCGATGACCACCTTGCCGTCCACCGTGACGGCATGCGTGCCCTTGTCGAGACGGACACGTGTGGAGCGGCGTGGCGCATCGAAGGCCAGCGTCTCGCTGATCGTGCTAGCCGGCAGCGTGGCCACCAGCAAGTAGGGCCCGATCTGCAGCCTCGCTTCGCCGGAGACATCGCAGGCAGCGTCCCGCAGCGGCTCATCGTTCACCATGGTCCCATTGCGGCTGGCGAGGTCCCGTACCTCGAACCGGCCATCGTCACGCAGCCGGATCTCGGCGTGGCGGCGCGAAACGAGAGGGTGAGAGAGCTGCAAGTCCGTGTCCTCGCCGCGGCCGATGACCGCGGCGCCGCTGAAGGTCCTGGTGAACCTCTCCGGCGTGCCAGGCAGCGTCACGACGACTACGAACTCGGCCATGGAGTCTCCATGCAGGACTTCGGCGATCTTACTATCGATCACTGCGGTTCTCCTTCTGCGACGCCGGGCCGAAGGGCGTAGGAGCAGCCATCCGGCAGGGGGCCAACCGGCGAGGGGAGGTAACGTGCCGGTTTGCCCTGGCTATCCCTTCGCCCCTCCGGCCGCGGCGTCCTGGCCTCGACGCCTCGGGCGGGTAGGAAATGGCGCGAGGCCTAAGGCGAGTCTGGCGGCCCCCAGGAGCGATGGCCATGAGGCCGGTCTATCGTCGATCTATCATCAGCCCATCCGAGGCGGCCCGCGAAAGCGGCCGTCCGGCACTGTGCTGAGGCTCCACCGGAAGCGCACATTCAGGACAAGACGGACGGAAGCGAGGCAGGAATAACGACATGGACATCAAGGGCATGGGGGCGCTCGTTACCGGTGGAGCTTCGGGCCTCGGAGAGGCGACCGTGCGCATGCTTGCGGAAGCGGGAGCCAGGGTCACGATCCTAGACGTGCCGCGTTCGCAGGGCGAGGCGCTGGCAGCGCAGCTGGGCGACGCTGTCGCCTTCGCGCCGGCAGACGTCACGGACGAAGAGCAGGTGCGGGCAGCCGTAACCAGGTCTGTCGAGCACGCGGGGGCGGTGCACATCGTGGTCAACTGCGCCGGGATCGGCATGGCCATGCGCACGGTGGGACGGGAGGGACCGCACAACCTGGCAATCTTCAACCGCGTGATCCAGGTCAACCTCGTCGGCACCTTCAACGTCATCCGGCTCGCCGCCAACCTCATGCAGCACAACGCCCCCAACTCCGAAGGCGAACGCGGCGTCATCGTGAACACGGCCTCCGTGGCCGCCTTCGATGGCCAGATCGGGCAGGCCGCCTACTCCGCCTCGAAGGCGGGCGTGGTGGGCATGACCCTGCCGATCGCGCGCGAGTTCGGACGCTTCGGCATCCGCGTCATGACCATAGCCCCCGGCATCTTCGAGACGCCGATGCTCGGCGCCCTCAATGCGGAGGCGCGAGAGGCGCTGGTGAAGGACGCCGTCTTCCCGGGGCGGCTCGGGCGTCCTTCGGAGTACGCCCTGCTAGTGCGCCAGATAGTCGAAAATCCCATGCTTAACGGCGAAACGATCCGTCTCGACGGCGGGCTGCGCATGCCCCCTCGCTGAGCCCGCTCAGCCACGGTCTGGTACACTTGAGGACAACCGTCGGCGTTCCTCTAGCGCCGTTGCGGTTCTGCCGCGGACACCCAGGATTACGCGAGTCTCCTTGCCAGGCACCGGGATTCGTCGATAGGGTTCTCGGTTGGCGACAACGTCAGTCCTTCCCCGGGAAGGACAAGGCCCTTCAGGAAGGGCAAGCAAGGAGAGACTCTTGAAGATATACGTAGGCAACCTCAGCTATGACACCAACAACACCTCCCTCGGCGCCGCCTTCGCGGCGTTCGGCGAGGTGTCGTCGGCCGAGGTAGTGATTGACAGGGAGACGGGCCGCTCGCGCGGCTTCGGCTTCGTCGAAATGCCGAACCAGACGGAGGCAGCGGCGGCGATCGCCGGGCTCAACGGCACGGCTCTGCAGGGACGTACCATCAACGTCAACGAGGCACGGGAGCGCACCGAGCGCGGCCCTTCCCGCCCCCGCAACTCTTACGGTGGCGGTGGCGGCGGCAACCGCCGCTGGTAACGCATAGCGGACTAGTGCGCTGAGAGCCGGCCATAGAGGGGCCGGCTCTTTTCGTGCCCGGGCTACTCGCGGCGGCGCTCGCCGTAGTCACCGAAGGGAGCGTCGCGCCGACGGACGGCCTCCCGGAAGCCGAGCGTGGCGAAGCTATCGCGCCAGTCGATGGCCTCCTGCGTGTTGCGCGTCATGCCATCGAAGAAGGTGCCGAACATCTGGGTCGTGCGCAGGCCCATGTTCTCGAAGGCCTGGTTGATCAGCAGCTTGTTCAGGGCCAGCTGGTTCCAGGGGATGCTCTCGAACCGGCGGGCAAACCGCTCGACGAGGCCGGGAAGCTCGTCCGCCGGTGCTATCTCCGAGACCAGGCCGATGCGCAGCGCCGTAGGCGCGTCGATCGCGTCGCCGGTGAGCATGTAACGCTTGGCGGCCTCCAGGCCCAGGCGGTAGACCCACATCATCGTCGTTGGCGTGCCGTAGACCCGGGCGGGCGGATAGCCAATGTAGGCGTCCTCTGCCATGAAGATGAGGTCAGAGCACAGCGCAAGGTCGGTGCCGCCGCCCACGCACCAGCCGTGCACCTGGGCGATCACCGGCTTCGGGACCTCCCACAGCTTCATGAAGCGCCGCACGTTGCGCGACATGTTCTGGTAGTCGCGCACAGGGTCCCATCGGCGCTGGGGCCGGTTGACCGCCGGCGCCACGCGCTGCCCGGTCGGGTTCAAGTCGTAGCCGGCGCTGAAAGCGCGGCCGGCGCCGCGCAGGATGATCGCCCGCACGCCTTCGGACTCCCGCGCCCGGTCGATGGCCTGCTCGAAGGCGTCCAGGAGGGCGCCGTTCAGGGTGTTCAGCTTCTCGGGCCGGTTCAGGGTCACAAACGCCAGCGACCCATCCTCTTCGTACAGGACCTCGTCTGCCATTGAGCGCACTCCTCGCCTGAAGATGCCGCGATTTTAGGGCGCGGCAGTGCCGTGTGCAGAGATAGAGGTAGCTTCGCGCTCTGGACTGCCGGAGGAGCCGCGGGTTGGGGCGACGTCTACCCGCTGACGCTTTCGACTCGGAAGCGGATAGACCCGCTGGGCGCCGTCACTTCCACCTCGTCGCCCGCGCGGCGGCCCAGGACGGCCTTGCCGACCGGCGACTCGACGGACAGGCGGCCCTCGTTCGGGCGGGCCTCGCGGGCGCTGACCAGCAGGTATGTCAGCTTGGAGCCAGAGGCGATGTTCTGAAGCACTACGGTGGAGCCGATGCGGGCGGTGTCCTCCTGGGATGCCTCCTGGATCACCACCGCGTTGCGGAGCGTCTGCTCCAGCTCGCGGATGCGGGCTTCCAGCTGGCCCTGGGCCTCGCGGGCGGCGTCGAGCGGCGCATTCTCCCGGAAGTCCTTGTCGGCCATCGCGTCTCGCAGCTCGAGCGCGATCTTCGGACGCTGCGCCTTCAGCGCCTCGAGCTCCTGGGTCAGGGCCTGGAGGCCTTCGGCGGTGAGGTGCACCTCCTGCTTCGCTTCGGCGACGGCCTGCGACTTTGAACGCGCGCCGCCGGCGCGGCGCACGCGCACGTGTGTGACCAGCTTCTCCGTCATGAGCTTCTGCTTGTAAGCGAAGGTCAGGAAGGACTTCAGGGCCTCGGCACGGCTGACTGCGTTTGGGGAGTTGAGGCCAAACGACTCGACGTAGGCCTCGACGTCTGGGGGACGGATGTCCGCCACGGGCCTCTCTTCACCCACCCAGCGGGCGAAGCGGAAGGCCTCCTGGACATACTGCTGCTGGTCGCCCGAGAGCGTGTGGGCGAAGCGTCTTGCGGCTTCGCTGACGGTCGTGGCCTGGTTGGTCACCGACTTCGATTCTGGCCATCGCCGTCGTGGGTGTCAAATCGAAGAGAGGGCCGGGCTTCCCCCTCCGCGGGCTAGCGCTCGAGCAGGCCGGCGGTCGACAGCAGGTAGAGGCCAAGCACGAGGGACGCTACCGCGAGGAGCGGAAGGAGGTCCACGGTGATCGGGACACCGAAACCGATGAGAAAACCGGCAAGGGTGCCGATCGGGATCCAGCCGAGGTTGTTCACCATCCACCTCCAGGCCCCTACAGGTTCTCCCCTGCCGCGTCCGGCATCGAATCAAGGCGTTGCCTTTGCCCGATAACAAAGCTATCCAGGGCGTACGCAAGGCCTATACTGTCGCCATGGCGGACGAGGACGGCTCGGCGACGTCAATCATCATCGTCTCGGACTTCGTCTGACCCTGGTGCTACGTCGGCCTCGTGGAGGTCGAGCGGGTGATGCGGCAGTACGAGGTGGAGGTCGAGTTCGCCCCCTTCCTCCTCGACCCCACGACACCGCCTGAGGGGAAGCCGCGGCGGCCCTTGTCGAGTCCCCAGAGTCCTCCCAGCCCGCTCGAAGAGCGCGGACAGCGTCTCGGCATCACCTTCGCGCGAGGGAGGACGATCACCTCGAACTCGCACCTAGCTCTGGAGGGCGCGGAGTTTGCGGCCGAGCGCGGCCTCGCCTGGCCCTATCACCGCGCCATGCTCAAGGCCTATTTCGAGGACCTGGAGGACATCGGCAAGGTCGACACCGTGGTCCGGGTCGGAGCCGAGGCCGGGCTGGAAGCCGGGGAGCTGCGCGAGGCGCTCGAAAGCCGCCGCTACCGGGATCAGGTCGATGAGGGCATCGCCTGGTCGCGCTCGATCGGCGTGACGGCAATACCAACCTTCATCTTCGCCGAGCGCTACGCCATGGTCGGCGCGCAGGAGTTCGAGGCCTTCAAGGCCGTGCTCGAAAAGGTGGGCGCCAGGCCCAGGACCCATATCTAGGGACGCGCCGGCGATAGGCCGATGGCGGGCCCGCGCGAGCGGCACGGCGGTCCGCCCGCGTACACTGGGCGCGTGGGACTCCGCTTCCTCCTTGTCGCCGCCCTGGCGCTGGCCCTGACCGCCCCCTGCAACGATGACGGCGCGGGTAACGACCCACCTGCCTCGCCGACGGCCCCGGCGACCACGATCATCCTCGACCCCGGCGTGGACGCGCGGCCCGGGAGCACTGAAGCCCTGATCGTGCAGCCGGTCCCGAACCCGCCTACGGGCATCATCATCCAGGTCGCGACGCGCATCGGCCTTCATCCGGAGTCAGGCGGCTGGGACCGCATCGTGTTCGAGTTCGACCGCGGCATCCCGCCCGCAAGAGTCACTTATGTTAAGGACGTGATAGCCTGCGGCTCGGGAGAGCCCGTGCGGGTCCAGGGCCAGGCGTTCCTCGCCGTCCAGATGACGACAGCCCGGGCCCACAACGATGCGGGGAACTCGACCCTGCCCTCGCGCCAGCTGGCCGGCCAGGGCGGCGTGATCCAGGAGGCCCGGTTGTACTGCGACTTCGAGGCCCACCTGGACTGGGCGATCGGCCTTCGCGACACGAAGCCCTACAAGATCACCCTGCTCCTCGACCCGCCCCGCCTGGTCATCGACATCAAGCAGTAACGGTTCGTCTGGCGCGCCGCCGGTGCTAGAATCGCCGCACTCCCCCCGGAGGCGCGCCAATGACCATGGTCAACCGCAAGCCGAGACGCAGCATCTGGATGAACGGCCTTCAGGCGGACGAACCGACTGAGGAGCAGCGCCGCGAACAGGCGGCGGCGCTTTCGAAGCGCCTGGGCTTCGAGGTTACGCTGCCGCCGATCCCCCGTGTCGAGGACCTGCAGATGCGGGCGCCGCGGATCAAACCTCCCTCGAACCTCGAAGACTTCTGCTTCACCGACAACTACGAGCGCGCCCTCCACACCAAGGGTGACCGGCTCGAAGAGATCCGCGGCGTCTTCGCGAACCCGCCCGACGTGGTCGCTCACCCGCGCAACGAGACCGAGTTGGAGGCCGTGCTCGACTGGTGCTCGACGAAGGGCTACGCCTGCATCCCCTACGGCGGCGGCTCGTCGGTCGTCGACGGCGTGACGCCGCCGGAGGACGCGGACGCCGTCGTGACCGTCGACATGGACCAGTTCGACCGCGTCCTCGAGGTCGACGAGACCTCCCGCGCGGCGCGCATCCAGGCGGGCGTGTACGGGCCGGAGCTCGAGGACCAGTTGCGGCCGAAAGGTTACACGCTGCGCCACTTCCCACAGAGCTTCACCATGTCGACCCTCGGGGGCTGGATCGCGACGCGCTCCGGCGGGCATTACGCCACCAATCACACGCACATAGACGACTTCGTCGAGTCCGTCCGCATGCTCACGCCGAAGGGATGGTGGGAGTCGAGGCGCCTCCCTGGCAGCGGCGCCGGCCCCTCGCCGGACCGGCTCGTCATCGGCAGCGAGGGCATCCTCGGCATCATCACGGAGGCCTGGATGCGCATCCAGGCTCGGCCGCGGTTCCGGGCCACGGCCCCGGCGAAATTCGCGACCTGGGAGTCCGGCTATGAAGCCTGCCGCAAGATCGCCCAGGCCAAGCTCTGGCCCGCGAACCTGCGCATCCTTGACCCGGAGCTGGCGCAGAGCAGCGCCGGCCTGGACGGCAAGACGGCGCTGCTGATCATCGCCTTCGAGTCCGCCGAGGTGCCGCAGGAGTGGCCCCTGCGCCAGGCGCTCGCCATCGCGCGCGACTGCGGTGGCGTGGTCGACGAGCAGGAGGTGCGCATCGACAACGAGGGCCAGCCGACGGGGCGCGAGGGCGCTGTCGGCGCCTGGCGCGAGGCCTTCATCCCCCGCGGCGGCGGCGTCTCGACAGGCATCGGCATGGTCAGCGGCACCTTCGAGACGTCGATTACCTGGGACCGCTGGCCGGCGTTCGACGCGGCGATGCGGGAGGCGGCGCTGCGCGGGCTGAAGGAGATCTGCGGCGGCGGCACCGTAAACTGCCGCTTTACGCACGTCTACCCGGACGGTCCCGCCCCTTACTACACCTTCGCCGGCGTCTATCGGCCCGGCATCACGAAGAAGGACCAGATGGCGTTCAAGAAGGTGGTCTCGGACGCCGTCATCGCGAACGGGGGGACGATCACTCACCACCACGCCGTCGGGCGTCAGCACCGGCCCTGGTACGACCAGCAACGCCCGGAGCCCTTTGCGGAGGCCTTGCGCGCCGCCAAGCGCGCCCTGGACCCGAACTGGGTGCTCAACCCCGGCGTGCTGATCGACCCGTAGGCGACCCCCAATGATTGGCAACGCAGCGGCCGGCAGAGAACCCTCGATGGGCACTCCGCCGGCATGGGACTCTGTCTGGCGATCCGTCAAGCTTTCGAGCGGCTGACAGTCTGACCTATTGGAGGTACGAATGCCAGACGGGCCCGTGATCATCGAAGCCGCGATCAACGGCGGGACGCCGAAGAGCCGCAACCCGAACGTGCCGCGCACGCCCGGGGAGATCGCGGCTGACGCGATCGCCTGCATCGACGCCGGCGCTTCCATCGTCCACAACCACAACGACGACCCCGTGATCGGCGGCTCGGGCGTGCACGCCTGGGAGCCCTACCTCGAGGCTTGGCGCGTCGTCCTGCGGGAGCGGCCCGGGGCCATCCTTTACACGACGATGGCCGGTGGCGGGCCGCACGTCACCGTCGAGCAGCGCTACTCGCACATCGTGAGGCTGGCAGAGGAAGGCGTCCTCGGCCTGGGGCTCGTCGACCCGGGGTCGGTGAACCTTGGAGGCGTCGACGAAGAGGGCCTGCCGCGGGCGGTCGATGTCGTTTATCAGAACACGTACGGCGACATCCGCTATATGTTCGACACGTGCGCCCGCCTGGGCCTGGGCGTCAGCATCTCCTGCTTCGAGCCGGGTTACCTCCGGGTGGTCATGGCCTACCACCGCGCCGGCCGTTTGCCGCCGTGCATGGTGAAGTTCTACCTGAACGACGCCGGCCGCGGCGTCGGCTATGGCCTGCCGCCGACGCCCGTGAGCCTCGACGCCTACCTCGCGATGATGGAGGGCGCCCCGATACCGTGGCTCGTGTCCGCCACCGGCGGCGATGTCGTCGGCTGCGGCATCGCCGAAGAGGCGATGCGGCGCGGAGGCCACGTGCAGGTCGGCCTGGAGCCGTACGGCGGTCCTGGCACGCCGGCGAACGTCGACCTCGTGCGCGCCGCGGCCGCGGTGGCGGC
>DATLYJ010000096.1 GCA_035574915.1 Dehalococcoidia bacterium
ACTACGCCGGAGGTGGACCGTGGCGCACCCAAACGCAGAGATCCTGCGCAGGATCGACGAGGCGCAGGCCAGTGGAGACCTCGAGGCTCTCTTCGCCAACTTCACGGAGGACATCAAGGGTCACGTGATGGGCCGCAACTCCCTTGCCGGCGACTTCGAGGGCAAGGAGAAGATGCAGGAGGTCTTCGGCAGGTTCATGTCGGCCATGGGCGACTACAGCTTCGAGAACCACGCCTACCTGGCGGACGACGAGCACGGCGTAGCCCTGCAGACATCGAAGGCCCAGCGCGGTGGCAAGACCCTCGAGCTACAGGAAGCCTTCATCTGCCACTTCCGCGGCGGCAAGGTCTCCGAGATGTGGTACGTACCGCTGGACCAGGCCGCCTTCGACGCCTGGGTCGGCTGAGGCGCCCTAGGCGGGCGCGCCCGCCCTCGATGTCAGCACCTTGTGCACCGAGCCGTTGTTCCGCCGCTCGACACCGACGATCTCCGTGTCGGCGAGGTCGGGGCTGGTCGTGAGGTGCTTCTGCAGCAGCCGGCCCAGGGGCTGCGATAGCGTCACGGCCACGATGCCGGCGAGCATCGCGTTCGGCACTTTCTCGCCGCGCGAGCCGCCTCCGCTCACCGCCAGCGAAGCCAGGCTGGCAACGATCCCCGCGGTCACGATGTTCGTGCCGCACAGAGGCGTCACCGCCCAGAAAGACTCGCCGCGCTTCAGGCGCGCCAACCCTTCGGCGGCGCACTCCTGCAGCGAGTTGGTCGGCACGTTGCCGTAGATGTAGAAGCCGTCGTTGACGGCGCGGCCCACAAGCCTCAGGTCCGGCCCCAACCTCGCCAGCAAGAGCTGCACCGTTGCGTGCTCCAGCGCATGGTTCCGGCGCACGTTAGCTACGAATCTGCCCAGCATCAACCCCTCCAGGTCCTCCCGCCGTCCGAGTATAGCATCGGCTCTCGGCCCGGACCGCCGCCGCGAGAGGTGTTGGGCGGAGCCGGGGAAGAGAAGCTGGCCCAGGTCTCCGGTGGTCAGAAATGCGGGCGAAGCGTTGTCGTGGTCGGTGGGAGCCTCCCTCTTGCACTCCGGCCACCGACCACTACTTCCGATATGCCGCCTGCCTAGCCCTGTCCCTGTGGCCTCCCTTGTCCCGGCGCGGCGCCCTGCGCCCGCATCTGGGCCATGCGCTGCTCGTTCCAGGCGTCGTACTTGCGCGGCGGCAGCTTGCCGGCGCGGTAGAGGTCATACGTCTCCTTGTAGACGCGCCGGACCTCTTCGATCAGCTCCTCGAGGCTGCCGTCGTTATGGAAGATGTGGTCGGAGGCCGGGGCGCGCAGCTCCCAGGGCCGCTGGCCGTCGACCCGCTGCGTCGCCTCTTCGATGGTGAACTGGTTGCGGGCCATAACCCGCTCGATCGCCTTCTCGCGTTGAGTCGTCACCAGCCAGGTGCACTCGCACCAGGCGGAGTATCCCGCCTCGATCAGGTTCACCGCCTCCATGACGGCGACGGCGTCCTCGGGCAGTTCCTGGCGCCACCTGTCGATCACGCCCTTGACCTCGGCGCCGATGTTGCCGATCGCCCGTGTGAGCTTGCCCATCTCTTCCGGCTTGCCGAAGGTCTTCGCGCCCAACTTGCGCCTGTCGATGTAGCCGTCCGGCCCGACGATGTCCTCGCCGAAGATCGCGACGATGCGGTCGAAGGCCGGCTTCCCGGGGTCGTACATGCGGTGCACCAGCGGGTCCGCGTCGCAGTGGACCGCGCCCATCTCGACCATGGTGCGGGCCACAGTGCTCTTGCCCGAGGCGATTGACCCGGTGAGCCCTATTACGAGAGGCATGCTTCGCTCCTTGCCGTTCGGGATGCGGGGCGGGTCGAATATGCCGCAGCCGACGATTGCAGGCAAGGTGGCTCAGCCCGCGTCATGGCTGGCAGGACTAGAACTTGCGTCCGGGGGCTCAGCGCATCAATAGTCGGCCAGGTTGCGGTGCGAGGACCAGAAGGAGGCTAACAGGGGTCACAGCAAGCCTCAGCCGCTCCGCCTGGTCCAACCTCCTGCGATCCTGATTCCTTCCCGCCGGGCAGTGTTGCCGGTGGCACGACGCGGTGAGCTTGGTCCTCCCACGACCCGCGACTCGCCACTCTGACGGCGAGCGTCAGACTGTGCTACCGTTCCGCAAACCAGCATGGGAGGGACCGAAAATGCCGGCATACCTGCTCCAGGTGGCTTATACGTCCGAGGCATGGGCCGCCATGGTCAAGAACCCCCAGGACCGGATCGCCATGGTGGCGCCCGCTGTCGAGGGTCTAGGCGGCAGGGTCATTGCGGGCTACTTTGCCTTCGGCGAGTACGACGTGGTGGCGCTTCTGGAGATGCCCGACAACGTTTCGGCTGCAGCGTTCGCAATCGCTGCGGCGGCCGGCGGCGCGGTCAAAGCTGTCAAGACGACTCCACTCATGAGCTCAGCAGAGGCGATGGAGGCCTCGAGGAAGGCCGCGGGCTCCGCGTACCGGCCGCCGCAATGACCTCTCGGACCGCGGCCGCGGCCTCCGCGCCAGTTCAGGCAGGGGAGGCCGGCTTCCGCGATCTTGGCGTCTGCGATCAGCCCGGATGGCGCGCTGCCTGACCGACACCCGGCCGGGTGTCCTGACCGCCGGCAATTGCCTACACTGCCGTCGTGCGCACTGCCATCGAAGAGGCGAAGCAAGTCCGGATGGGCGAGCGCTCGCCCCTCGACCTCGTCGAGGAGGCGCTGCGCCGGATCGACGCGGTCGATGGCCGCGTGCGCGCGTGGGTAGAGGTCGACCGCTCGCGCGCCCTCCTGACGGCACGCCAGCGGTACGATGGCTCGCGCCACGGCACCGCAGTCGGCGAGCTTATCGGCGTCCCTGTCGGCATCAAGGACATCATCGATGTCGACGGTCTGCCAACTCGCGCGGGGGCCCCCGAGTTCGCGCACTACACGCCGCAGCGGGCGGCCACGGTGGTCGAGAGGCTGCGCCAGGAGGGCGCGATCATCCTTGGCAAGACGGCAACCACTCAGTTCGCCTATTCGGACCCGGCCCCGACCCGCAACCCCTGGGACCTGGAGCGCACGCCTGGCGGCTCCTCTTCCGGATCCGCCGCCGCCGTCGCCGCCGGCATGGCGCACGTCGCGCTGGGCACACAGACCGTGGGCTCGGTGCTCCGCCCTGCCGCCTATTGCGGCGTCGTCGGCCTCAAGGCGACGCACGGCCGGGTGAGCACGGCCGGCGTCATTCCCCTCGCCTGGAGCCTCGACCACGTGGGCGTGTTCGCGCGCTGCGTTGCGGACGCTGCCCTCACCCTCGAGGTCATCGCCGGCCATGACCCCGCCGACCCTCGCTCCTCCGAGGCCCCGGTGCCGCCGATGGCGCCCTCCGGCAGGAAGCCGCCGCGGCTCGCCTTGCTCCGCGGCTTCTGGGAAGCGCGGGCCTCCGACGAGATTGCCCGTCACATCGAGGACGTCGCGGTTCGTCTCGCCAGCTCGGGCGCGACCATTGCCGATGTCGAGGCGCCCTTCTCAATCGAAGACGTCCTCGCGATATCGCAGCCGGTCATGCGCTTCGAGGCCGCCCGCTACCACCGCGACGCCTTCGCGAAGCATGCCGGTGAGTACGCTCCCGGAATCCGCGGTCTCATCGAAGCCGGCCTCAGAACCTCCGAGCAGGAGTACGAGGCGGCGCGCGCGCGCCAGGAGGACCTGCGCGCCGCGATTACGGCGCTCCTGGAAGGCCACGACGCCCTGTTGCTGCCCGTCGCGCCGTCACCGGCGCCGCCAGGGCTGCAATCGACGGGAGACCCGGCATTCTGCGCCCCGGCCTCCACCGCCGGCCTGCCGGCAATCTCCCTGCCCAGCGGCCTGAGCGCCGAGCGCCTGCCCCTCGCGGTGCAGCTGATCGGCCGCGCGTTCGAAGAGCCGTCGCTGCTCGATGCCGCCGCCTGGGTCGAAGCGCGTCTCGGGTTCGACGAGCGCCCGCCGCTCTAGTGGAAGGCCGCCGCTACATCGTGAACGTCGAGGCCTTTGTCTATCACGAGGGCCGATATCTCATGATCGTGCGCGGGGCGACCGAAGAGATTGCTCCCGGCACCCTGACGCCCCCGGGCGGAAAGGTCGACGCGGTTGGCCTCGTGCAGGACGTGCTGGAGAAGACGTTGCGCCGCGAAGTCCTCGAGGAGGCCGGCGTCGAAGTCGAGGACGATGTCGCGTACGTCGAGAGTCACTCCTTCGACGCCTCCGACGTCACGATCGTCGACCTCGTATTCCTGGCCCGCTATCGCAGCGGCGAGCCCTCCCCCGCTGACGCCGAGGAGGTAGCCGGCATCGAGTGGCTGACCTACGACGAGGTCATGGCAGACTCGCGGGCGATGCCCTGGACCCGCGAGAGCCTGAAGCGGGCCGAGGCCGTGCGCCGGGCGCGAGGATGGTGACGCCCTGAGCTGAGGCCGCCTCGAGCAGGAAGAGTCGCATCTCGCCGCCTTCGGCCGTCGGCGCCTGCGCGGCCGCGTGTCGTACCTTGCGCCGCCGGTGGAGCGCGGCGGCGCGTGGACCTCCGGCCGCTCTCAAAAGTTACGGTGGTGGCTTCCCGCGGGCCTCACCTGCCGCGCAACCGGGGGTCCAGTTCGTCGCGCAGGGCGTCGCCGGCAAGGTTGAAGCCGAGCACGGCAAGCGTGATCGCAAGCCCCGCGAACACGGACTCCCAGGGATGCAGGTCAAGGGTGTGACGACCGTTGTTCACCATCTTGCCCCAGGTCGTCTGGTCGGCCGGGCCCAGGCCCAGGAAAGAGAGCCCGGCCTCCGCCAGGATGTAGAGGCCGATGCTGATGGAGAATATGACTACCACCGTCGCGAAGATGTTCGGCAGCACGTGGCGCAGCATCAGGCGCAGGTCACTCGCGCCGTAGGAGCGCGCCGCTTCCACGTATGCCATCTGGGAGACCGAGAGCACGGTCGAGCGCACTACGCGCGTCGAGCTGGCGAAGCCCAGGAAGCCCAGGACGGCTACCGTCAGCGCCAGGCTGGGTTGGTCGACCACGGACACGAGCAGCAGGAGCAACACCAGCCCGGGGAAGGCGAACACGGCATCGACGAAGCGCTGCAGGATCAGGTCTACAAGTCCGCCGAAGTAACCGGAGATCGTCCCCAGCACGGTGCCGGCGGCCACGGAGATGAACGACGCCCCTACACCGATGATCACGGCCAGGCGCGCGCCGGCGATGATGCGGGCGTAGATGTCGCGCCCAAACTGGTCCGTGCCAAGCCAGTGCTCGCCGGTCAGGGGCGGCTCCCAGCGCCTGAGTATGACCGGCGACGTGTACTGCTTCTGCGGATTGGCCACGATGTCCAGCGGGCTCGCCAGCGGGTTGTAGTCCGGGTTCGCGGTCTCAAACGTCTGCGTGTCGCCGTATCGCTTGATCAGCGGGCCGAACAGGGCAGCGGCGAGCACGATCATCACCAGGGCCATGCCGAACGCGCCCAGGCGGTTGCGGTCGGCCATCCGCCAGAGCGCCTGCAACGCACGCCTGACGGAGGCGCCGCTACGGTAATCGAAGTCGATTACCGGTGAGACCTCGATGGCTTGCTGCCTTTCCGTCAAATCTCGCCCCTCAGCCCTACGTGTAGCGGATACGCGGGTCCAGCCAGGCGTACATGACGTCCACGGCCAGGTTCACTGTCACCACGACGGTCGCGATTATGAGCACCGTCCCCTGGAAGGGCGGGAAGTCGCGCGTGTTGAGACTGGTGAAGAGGAATCGCCCCACGCCGTCGATGTTGAACATGTTCTCGAGGATGATCTGGCCGCTGATGAGCCCGCCGAGCGTGAACCCGAAGACGGTCAGGACAGGCAACATCGCGTTCTTTAGGGCGTGGTGCAGCCAGACGTTCCGGTCCCGCAGGCCCTTCGAGCGGGCAGTCCGGATGTAGTCCTGGCGCATGACCTCCAGCATCTGCGAGCGCAGGATGCGCATGACCCCGGCCCCGCCGGCGATGCCCCCGGCGAGGGCCGGGATGGCGTAGAGCTTCACGGCGGCCTCGGGGTCTGTCCACAGGTTGGGCCGGCCCACGACGTCGATCTCGAACAAAGACAGCTTGACCACCAGGAGCGACAGGAACAGGGCAGTCACGAACTGGGGCATGGCCACACCAAGGACCGCGAAGCCTCGCAGGACGTAATCGAGCCACTGGTTCTGTTTCACGGCGCTGAGGACGCCGATCGGGATGCTCATCGAGTAGGCGATGAGCATCGTGGCCACGCTGAGCTGCAACGTGGGCCCCAGACGCCTCGATACCTCCTGCCAGGTGCTCCTGTGGGTCTCGTAAGACCGGCCCAGGTCGCCGGTGGCAAGGTCGCCCAGGAAGATGACGTACTGCTGCCAGAGCGGCTTGTCCAGCCCCAACTCCTTGCGGGCCTGCTGGACCGCCGCTGTCTGGTCCGTTATCTCCAGGCTGGTCGCCAGGCGCTTCTCGGCGAAGTCGCTCGGGAGCGCCCGCGTCGCGAAAAACACCAGCGAGGCTACGAACAGGAGGACAACGAAATTGAGTATCAACCTCCTGCCGATGTAGTTCGTCAAGAGCTACTCCCGGGATGCAGCGCTATGCGCCGCGCCTGTTTCTCCCCCTACACCACTGCCCTGTTCCGGATGGCCGGGTCATAGGTCGGGTCGGACGGGTCTATCCAGCCGCGGCCGGCGTGCAGGTGCCCGGCGAACAGCGCCCACCCCGAGGCCGGCTTGCCTGGGCCGCCCGGATCCTTCAGGAACGGGTGGTAGTAGTTCCAGAAGGCCGACCGCCCGATGTAGTTGTAGAGCATTATGTTCCCGTACTGGCCGTTGTCCAGGATGATCTTCTGCGCCTGAGTGATCAGGCTCTTCGCCTTCGTCTCGTCTACAGTTGCCAGTGCGTCGGCGGTCAGCTTGTCCAGCTCCGCGTTCCGCACGTTCTGGTAGTTGCCGCTGCCTTTCGAGTTGAAGGTGATGAACAGTCCCTGACGCGGGTCGGGGGTGCTCACCTGGCTCGTCCAGGCCAGCCAGTTCGCGAAGGTCCCCCTGGGCAGCAGCGGGATGACGTCGTCGTTGTAGGTTCCCCTGGTCGACTTGAACTGAGTGACGCCAAGGGCCTCGTTGAACATCTTCACGATGAACTGCTGAGTGTCGGGATAGGGCCCGAGCCAGGTGTCGATGGACTTGATGTCCACGTCGCCGAGGGCAGGGCCGCCGCCGGCGCTCCAGAGCTGCCTGGCCTCCCTGATGTCCTCGTCCCGGGTCACCCGATAGCCGGGGTACTTGACCAACTCCTCCGGCTTCAGCGCCCAACCGTCCTGGATCCAGGTGACCGGCCCGCTCACCTGGCCGAGCCCGGCGTGGAACGTCTGGATCATCAGCCGCCGGTCAACCGCAGCATTCACCGCCCTGACCAGGCGGACGTCCTTGAACTGGGTATTCATGTTCAGGTGCAGGAAGACCGGGTTGGCGATCCCGGTCAGGACTTCCTGCATCTTGCCCTTGTTCGCCTCCAGGATGGCGAGCGTGACGGCCGTGTCCGGCGCGCCCCAGGAGTCGATCTGCTTCTGCTCGAAGGCCAGCCTGGCGGCCGCCGGGTCGGCGAACAGGCCGATCGGCAGGATCATGCCGTCGAGCAAGGGCTCTCCCTTGCGGAAGTGGTCCGGGTTCTTCTTGATGTGGACGTCCTCGTTGGCACGCCATTGCCTGATCATGAAGGGGCCGGTTGCCGGCATGGCGTCGGTGCGCAGCGTGTTGTGGTCTTTTTCGAAGGCCTCCGTGGCCTCGCGGTTGGGGACAGTCGAGCGGAACGCTGCCAGCGTGTGCAGGAAGTCGGCCTGCACGCTCGGCAGGGTGACCTTGATCGTGAAGTCGTCGGTCGCCTCTACCTTCGAGTCCTTGTAGATCGATTGGAAGCGGAACGGGACTTCGGAACCGTCCGCGAGCTTCCCGGCCGCCTGGCGCTCGAAGTGCCACTTGATGTCCTGCGCGTTCAGCTGCCGCCCTTTGGTGAGCGGCGTCTCCTGCCACTTCACGTCTCTGCGGATCCGGAAAGTGTACGTCTGGGCGTCCGGCGTCTCCCACCTCTCCGCCAGGTCGCCGCCGATCACTCCCGCGTCCGGGTTCTCATAGCGGACCACCTTGCTCAGGACGTAGTTCGAGAGCCACTGCACCTCGTCCCTGAAGGCGCGGTGCACGTCCACCGAGTCGAACTGCGAGCCGCCGAGCCAGATGTTACGCTGCACGCCCCCGGCGACTGGCGTCTTGCCTCCAGTCTGTCCCTGGCCCTGCTGGCCGGAGGTCCCTTTCTCGTCGCCGCCGCACCCGACTGCGCCGAGGGCGGCCGCGCCCACTCCGATCGTTGCGGCGCCCAGGAGCGCGCGCCGCCGCGTGATCTCGCGCCTCGAGAACCTGCTCCAGTAACCGGGCGTTGCCATGAGCTCCTCCTTGGCCTTGCCGTTCGCAGAGGCTCCGCGAGGTCCTCCGCGGGCTCTTCATCCGCCGACAAGACTCCTTACCGGAGGGTCATCGGCTTGTCGAATTGAGGGATTGTAAGCGTTTACTCAAACTACGCTTGCGCGCCTTCCTTGGTTCTGCAAAGAATTGCCACTTGGCCCTCCTTTGTCAATAGGCCTCGCCTCGCCGAAGCAGTCGCGTGGCAAGATGATATTCCACCAGGCGATATAATCGCGACCTGCGCCTCCTTGTCAATAGGCCGCGCCAAGGTTGCCTGGCTGCCTTCCTTCGGGTAGAAAACTCCGAGATGACGAGCACCAACTCAGCTCCCGCCAGCGGGGTCCGCGGCTCCTTGCCTCTCCGGCTACGGGACTGCCTGGAGACCTCGACGTACAAGGCCGTCCTACCGCCGGAGCACGGCCCGTGACCCTTCGCGCCGTGATCTTCGACTTCGACTTCACGCTAGTCGACTCATCCCGCGGCTTCATCGACTGCCACGAGTACGCCTGTCGCCACCTGGACCTGCCGGCGGTCAGCCCGGAAGCGTCTATGGCCCTGATGGGGACGCCTCTTCTGGAGGCCTTCAAGCTGCTGTTCCCGGCCGAGCACCACCCGGCCGCAGACGACTACGTCAAGCTCTGGCAGATGCGCGCCGACGAGGTCATGACCGACCTCACCGAGGTCTTCCCGGACGCGCCTCGCACGGTGGCGGAATTGCGGCGTCAGGGCCTCAGGCTCGGCATCGTCAGCCAGAAGCTGAGGCGGCGCATCGAGGCGGTCCTCGAGCGCGACGGCCTCGCCGCCTGCTTTGATGTCGTCATCGGCGGCGAGGACATCTCCGAGTTCAAGCCTCACCCCGAGGGCCTGGAGAAAGCCCTCGCCAGCCTCGGCGCCCTCCCGGCCGAAGCGATGTACGTCGGCGACACAGTCATCGACGCTCAGGCGGCCGCCAACGCCCACGTGCCTTTCGTCGCGGTGCTCAGCGGTGTCACCCCGGCGGAAGCGTTTCTCCCCTTCAAGCCCCTTGCCGTGCTGGCGGACATCAGAGGACTGCCCGAGCTGTGCCGAAGCTCCTGCTGATCAAGCACTCCCTGCCGGACGTGCGTCCGGAGCATCCGCCTTCACGCTGGCGCCTTTCTCCCGAGGGCTCGCGCCGGGCGCTCGACCTCGCGGAAGCGCTCCGGCTGTTCGGCCTCGCCCGCCTCTACGCCAGCAGCGAGCCGAAGGCGTCTCAGACCGCGGCCCTCGTGGCCGAGCGCCTCGGCGTCCCCTGGGAGGCGCGCGGAGGACTCGAGGAGCACCACCGCGACCATGAGCCCTTCCTGCCGGAGGAGGAGTTTCAGGAGCGCGTCGCAGCGTTGTTCGCCCGCCCTTCCGAGCGGGTCTTCGGGGATGAATCCGCCGACGAAGCACGGGCGCGGTTCGCCGCCGCCGTGGAGGCGCTGGTGGCGGACGACGACGTTGGCATCGTCGCCCATGGCACCGTGATCAGCCTCCTCGTCGCCGCGAAGTCTGGCCTCGACGCCTTCTCACTGTGGCGACGCCTTGGCCTGCCATCGTATGTGGTGCTGGAGACGCCCTCCTGGCGGGTCGTGGAGGTCGTAGAGGAAGTAGAGGACTAGCGCACTTCGGCAAGTAGGCCGTAGCTGACGTCACCGGCGGCAAAGAAGAGCCTGATTTCGACGACGTACCTGCCGGGAGGGAGGTCGAGCCCGAACTCCACCCTGTCGGCTGACACCGACGCATCGAGGCGCCTTCCGGTGCCCGGCTGGAGGCTCCAGACCAGTTCGGCGCCTGTGGTACTCAGGGGCTGAGGCGGCGCCTGCCAGGCATTGACGCTGCCTTCTCGGATCGTCGTTCCGGCCGCCGGATTCGCCACGGTGACCCCTGCGCCGCGTGGCACGACTAGCGCCTGGCTGCCGGTGACCGGCCCTACCGCGTCGACACAGAGCCCGCCGCGCGACGGCTCGGTCCAACAGTAGGTGCCGATGCCCAGGACGGCCATCGCGCCGCCAGCGGCGCTGGCCCTTGCCTGCGGCGGGCGCACCAGCGGGACAGGCCGGGCGGACGGCGTGGCAGTTGCGCCGGCGACCCTGGTCTCCTCCGGCGCCCGTGGTGTCGAGCCAGGAGAGGTCCCCCCGGCGCCGTCGCCGCACGCGGCCAGAACCACGGCGAGGAAGCACGACAGCGTAAGCAAGGATCGCATCACTGCTGTCAAGACGTCTGCGGCGGCCACTTTGTTCCCGTCCACGCGGATGCCCTGGCGGACGTGCGGCCAGCACTTCCGCCAGGGCTCCCCGGGCTCGAGTGGAAAGCGCTCCCATCTCCTTCGAGGATGTATCCACCTGCGACCCCGCGCGGGTACTCTCGCCGGGGTTAGCGCTGTCTGGAGGGAGTGCTGCAAGAGCCGGAGCAAGCGGCGCTTTCAGGCCGCGCTTCGCCAGCCTGGCCCGACGAGCCGGGCGCTCATCCGCCGCCCATCGCGGGCATGATGTGCACCACGCTACCGTCACGCACGCGCGCCAACAGGCCGTCCTCGGTGATCTCGTCGTCGATTGAGACGGCGATCCCCGGTCGCAGGTCGTCGTCGTAGACGATGCGGTCGCGCAACTCCGGGTAATGCCGCCCCAGGTTCTCGAAGACCTGGCGCAGGCTGGCGCCCTCGACCTCCACCCGCTCGACGCCGCCGCTGAACCGCCTCAGGGGCGATGGGATGACGACGGTGACCATGCCCAATCCCTCGGGATGCCGATGAACGTAGGACCTGCAAGCCGCCGGACCAGCTGGCCGAGATGTCGTCAGTCCTCCGGCCTCAGGTCCGCCCGCGTCCTCCTCCGGCCCTCCGCCCTACCGCTCCTTGTCCAGAAGTGCCTCCAGGACAACGCGCGGGGACATGGGCGCCTTGTAGAGGTTCACGCCGATGGCATCCGCGATCGCGGCCTGGATCGCCGGCATGGGCGGGACTATCGGCACCTCGCCGACGCCGCGCACGCCGTAGGGGTGGCCGGGGTTCGGCACTTCGACCAGTACGGTGTCGATCATCGGCAGGTCTAGCGTGGTCGGCATGCGGTAGTCCAGGAAGCTGGCGTTCTGCATCCGGCCGTCCGGGCCCCAGTAGTACTCCTCGGTCAGCGCCATCCCTACTCCCTGGGCGACGCCACCCTGGATCTGCCCCTCGACGTAGGACGGATGTATGGCCGTACCTACGTCCTGGACAGCCGTGTAGCGCAGGATGGTCACCTTCCCGGTCTCGCGGTCGACTTCGACATCGACGATGTGGCCGCCGTAAGCCGGCCCCGCGCCCTGCTTCTGCGTCGTCAGGCCTGCGGAGATGGCGCCACCGGTGCGCGCCAGCCGTCCGGCGATCTCCTTGAAGGACATCTCTCGCGGCTTGCCTTCAGCGTCGGCAGGCCCGCGGATCACGCCGTCGTCGCCGTAAGTCACCTGGTCCTCGGGCACCTCCCAGATGCGGGCGGCGCGCTCCGTCAGCTTCTTGCGCAGCTCCAGGCCGAGTTCGTACATCGTCCAGCCGATGGCGAAGGCGGACGAACTGCCGCCGGTGAGGCCCGTCGCGCCGATGTCGTCGGTCCCGACCACGTGCGGGTGCACCTGCTCGGCCGAGATGCCCAGCGTCTCGGCCAGCATCATCGCCATCGCTGCCCGCGTGCCGCCGATGTCGACGTTGCCGACCACCAGCTTGATCGTGCCGTCAGGGTTGATCGCCGCCGTCGCGCTGCGCTCGCCGCCGACGTTACCCCAGAACCCCATCGCGACGCCGCGGCCGCGGTCCGGGCCCTGGATCTCGGACTTGTAATGAGGGTGGTCCTTCATAGCCTGCATGACCTCGACAGCGCCGATGCGGCCGAATTTCTGGCCGGTAGGGCGCGGCGTGCCTTCTTTGGCGGCGTTCTTGAGGCGCAGGTCGATCGGGTCTATGTCCAGTTGCTTGGCGATCTCATTGACCACGCTCTCGACCGCGAACTCGGCAGCGGGTGCCCCCGGGGCGCGGTACGCCGCGGTCTTCGGCTTGTTCACGACCACGTCGTAGCCGTCGATCACGTAGTTCTCGATGTCGTAGGGCGCGAGCGCGCAGGTAGCGCCGGCGCCGACGGGCGACCCGGGGAACGCGCCCGCCTCGTAGGCCAGGTAGACCTCGGCCGCGGTCAGGGTGCCGTCCTTCTTCGCGCCCATCTTCACACGTATGTAGGTGCCGGACGTCGGGCCGGTCGCCTCGAAGACCTCGTCCCGGGTCATCATCATCTTCACCGGCTTGCCCGTGATCTTCGAGAACACCGCGGCGATGGGCTCCAGGTACACCACCAACTTGCCGCCGAAGCCGCCGCCGATCTCCATGGGGATCACGTTGATTTGCGAGACCGGTATCTGCAGCAACGTGGCCAGGTTCGCGCGCACCGAGAAGGAGCCCTGCGTACTGCACCAGACGGTGAGCTTGCCGTCCCGGTTCCAGAAAGCCGTGCCGTTGTGCGGCTCGATGTAGCCCTGGTGAAACATGCTCGTCTCGAACTCGCGCTCGACGACGATGTCCGCTGCCGCGAACCCGGCCTGTACGTCCCCGCGCGCGAAGCGCAGGTGGGAGGCGATGTTCGTCGGCTTGTCGGATGGGGTCTGCGAAAGCGGCGCCATGTCCCGCGTCCGCAGGTTCTCGTGCAGCACCGGCGCCGCGTCGGACATGGCCTCACGCACATCGCTCACGACGGGCAGCGGCTCGTATTCGACCTCGATTAGTTCGAGGGCGTCCTCGGCGATGTGGTGGTCGGTCGCGCACACGGCCGCCACCGGCTGGCCCCGGTAAAGCACCTTCTTCGAGGCCATGATGCCCTCGAGCATGAAGCGCGCCGTCGAGACGCCCCCCTCTCCCATGGTCATCGCCGTGTCGCCCGGAGGCGGAAAGTCATCGTGGGTGATCACGGCTTTCACGCCTGGGAGCGCCAGCGCCTTCGACGCGTCGATGCGCTTGATGATGGCGTGGGCATAGGGACTGCGCTTGATGCGCCCGTACAGCATGCCGGGCAACCGCACGTCGATGCCGTATTCGGCGCGGCCGATGACCTTGTCGGTGCCGTCGGGACGGATCGGGCGCGTGCCGATGACCTTGTACTGGGGCTTCTCGGGTGTCGCTACCATTCGGTTACCTCTTCCTGGGGTAGGGGCAGGGTAGGGTCACAGCAGATTCTCACAGATTCCGGATGAAGAATAAAGAACGCAGACGCTTCCAAAACTGCCCGCCCGCGAGGCAGCGCCCGCCGCTCTCGCTCCGGGGCCGTTACGAGCCGAGGATCAGGCTTATCTCTCGCGCCTAGGCGCCGCGTTGGGCTGCCGCCTTCTGGACGGCGCGGATGATCTTGTCATAGCCGGTGCAGCGGCAGAGGTTGCCCGCGAGCCAGAAGCGGATCTCGTGCTCGGACGGGTGCGGGTTCACGTCCAGGAGGGCCTTCGATGCCACCAGGAAGCCCGGCGTGCAGATGCCGCACTGCAGGGCTGCTTCCTCCAGGAAGGCCTCCTGCAGCGGCGTGAGGCCGTCGGCTTCCGCGAGGCCCTCGACGGTCGTGATCTCGGAGCCCTCGACTTCGGCGGCCATCACGCAGCAGCTATTCACCAGGCGGCCGTCCATGATCACGGCGCAGGCGCCGCAGTTGCCGTTGTTGCATCCTTCCTTCGTGCCCGTGAGGCCGATACGTTCCCGCAGGGCGTCCAGGAGGCTGTCGCGCATGTCAGCCATGAACTGCGTCTCTTCGTCGTTGATGGTCGCCGTAATGATGATGCGCTCTGTCACCCTAACCCCCTCTTGCCCGTTCGGCTGCCTTACGGATCATGCGGGCGACGTACACCCCTACCAGGTGCTTGCGCTGGCGGATTGAGCCGCGCATGTCGTCGATGGGGCGCGCGGCCTGTCGCGCCGCCTCCGCTGCCGCCTCGATCGTCGCGTCCGAGAGCGGCTTGCCCACCAGCGCCTCGGCGGCCGCCGGCACCACAAGGGCGGTCGGCGCCACCGCGCCGATGGCGACCTTAGCCCACGAGACCCGGTCGCCCTCGAAGCGGAGCTGCACGCCGGCGTTCACCACGGCGATGTCCATCTCGTTCCGGGGGATGAACCTGTCCCAGGCCGCGCCGCTGTTGCGCGCCGGTGGCGGGAAGTGGATCGAGACCACAAACTCCCCCGGTTGGAGGACGTTCTGGCCCGGGCCGGTGTTGAACTCCTCGACCGGCACCGAGCGCCTGCCCCTGGGCCCCGCTATGTTGGCGACCCCTTCCAGCACGATCATCGCCGGCACCGAGTCCGCGGCCGGCGAGGAGTTGCAGAGGTTGCCGCCCAGGCTGGCGCGGCCCTGTATGGCCGTACCGCCGATCACGCGGCAGGCATCCACGAGGGCCGGATACAGCCGGCTGACCGTCTCGTTGCCGTAGATGCGGTACGCCGGCACGGCCGCGCCGATGGTCAGCCCGCCCGCGGGGTCGAACGTGATCTCGTTCGTCTCGGGTATCGGTTTGATGTCGACGAAAAGGTCGACCTTCCGGCGGCGTTCGCGGGCCTGGACAATGAGGTCGGTGCCGCCGGCAAGCGGGCGGGCCGTTGCGCCGCCCTTCTCCAGCAGCGCTACCGCCTCCTCGACGGAGTTGGCTCTGGTGTATCTGACCTTCTGCAACTGAGACTCCTTGGGGATCCAGCGTAACCCTAACGCTTTGGAAATGGAGAGACAAGACAACGCGCTCCGCGCCCTGATCGGCGTCTGCAAGGCCTTCGCTCGTGTCGCTTGCGCTCCGTAGAGCGGGCAGGCGTTAACGTCGGGCGATGAAGGAGGTGGCGCTATGCAGCAGACCTATCAGTGCAGGCAGTGCGGCCAGAGCTTCCGCTCCCAGCAGGAGTTGGAGGAGCACACCAGGCGCACGCACGGCCAGCAGCACAGCTAGGAGG
>DATLYJ010000097.1 GCA_035574915.1 Dehalococcoidia bacterium
GTAGCGTCCGGGCGAAGCTCTGACGTAGTCGAAGTCTACGACCCGGTGGCAGACCGCTGGCAGCGCCGCGCGCCGCTTCCGGAAGCGCGCGACCACGCGATGGCCTGCGCGCTCGACGGGCGCGTCTTCGTATTCGGCGGCGGGCTGGGCCAGCCCACGGACCGGGCCTTCGCCTACGACCCCCGCTCGGACAGCTGGGCGCGCCTTGCCGATATGCCAGTGAGGCGCACATCTGGCGGCGCTGCCGTCCTCGGCGGCCGGGTCCTCATCGCCGGCGGCGTGGGGGACCAACCGCGGCAGACCTTCTTGTACGACCCGGGCGGCGGCGCCTACAGCCCGGGCCCGGCGCTGCCGGCGCCCCGAGAGCACCTCGCGGTCGCGGCGCTGGATGGGCGCGTCTACGTGATTGGCGGGCGTTGGGACGGCGTCCTCAAGGACACTAACGAAGTGCTGGAATCGCCGTCAGGCCAGTGGCGCTCCCTGGCGCCGCTGCCGACCGCGCGCGGCGGCACCGCCGGAGGAGCGGCCGCCGGCCGCGTCATCGTCGCCGGAGGCGAGGCGTTCAACCCCTCCCGCACCTTCCCGCAGGTCGAGGCTTTCGACCCGGTAACGAACACCTGGTCGAAGCTGCCCGACTTGCCCACGCCGAGACACGGCCTGGCTGTGCAGGGCATTGGCAACGTGCTTTACGTGATCGGCGGTGGCCCCACCGCCGGGCTATCGGTGGCCCCCCAGAACGAGGCCCTGACGCTGTGAGGCAGATGGCGCCGCGCCGGACCTGAGCACAGGGAGCCGCATGTGTTATGCCTTACCTTGAGAGGCCATGACTTACTCGGACAAAGAGTTGCTGCGGGAGTGCGACGTGCACACCCATCGCGCCTCCGGTCCCGGCGGGCAGAATCGGAACAAGGTGGAGTCCGCCGTGCGCCTCGTGCACCGGCCCACGGGCATCACCGTTAACGCCTACGAGAGCCGCTCGCAGCACGAGAACAAGGCGCGCGCGCTCAGGCGCCTGCGGGTTGCGCTGGCGCTCCGCGTCCGGTCCCCGGCGCCAGAAGGCGTGCCGGAGGCCGTGGCGGCCTGCATCGGCAGGGACGGCAGGCTCGCCGTCGGGCGGCGCGACGCCAGGTACCTCGACTGCGCTTCCGCCGTGCTCGACGTCCTTCAGGCACACGACGGACGCCTATCGGACGCGGCCCGCCACCTGGGCCTCTCGACGGGCAACCTCTCCCGCTTCCTGGTCGCCGACGACGACCTGATGGCGGAGGCAAACCGGATCCGGAACGCCTTCGCTCTCAAGCCGCTGAAGCGGGGCTAGAGTGACCCCGGTTCTACGCCTGGCCCGGGCTAGCCCAGGTAAGGCCGGGCTTCCTGGGGAGTGAAGGTGCGCTCGCAACCCTGGCAGAAGTACGAGGTAGCCTTGTCCTCTTTGCCCATGTCCTCCAGCGAGTCCCAGCGCGGCATCAGGGCCGTGTGCGGGCAGGTCGCGGACGCGTGCTCCTCGGGGACCTCCGCCTGCAGGTCCGCCTCGGAGTTCTGACCGGATAGCTTCTTGAAGAGGCTCATGACGTTTCCCCCTTCCGCGCTCAGCTTAGGGCGGGGAGCCTCGCCAGAAGGTCAATGCGCGGCCAGGGCCGCATTACGGCGGCATCACCGAACCGCATACGCGGGGCGCCAGCGCATTCCACGCCCCGTTATGCTCAGTAGCCGCGTTCGGGGTCGACGACGTTCATCAGTGGCTGGCCCGCCAGGAACCGCCGCAGGTTGTCGCAGAAGATCGCCGTGGCGCGCTTGTTGTAGATCTCGGTGCCTCCCGAGATGTGAGGACTAAGTATGACGTTATCGAGGTCCCAGAGCTCGCTCTCCGGCGGGAGGGGCTCGCGCTCGAAGACGTCGAGGCCAGCGCCGGCAATCGTCCCCTCGCGCAGGGCCGCGATGAGGCCGCGTTCGTCCACCAGGGGGCCGCGGGCGATATTGATCAGGTAGGCGGTCCGTTTCATCTGCCGCAACTCCGCCTCGCCGATCATGCCCCGCGTTTCCGGCGTGAGCGGCGCCGCGATGACGACGAAGTCGCTTTCCGAGAGGAGATAAGGCAGGTCCGAAGGCGGCACGGCCTCGTCAGCGATGGGGTCAAGGCCGCGGGCCGTGAACGAACGGCGCATGCCGAGCACGCGGCAGCCGAAGGCCTTGCCCAGGCGGGCCACCTCCCCGCCGATGTAGCCCATGCCGACGATGCCGATCGTCTTGCCGAGCACCTCGCGCGGCATGAACCGCGTATATCGGTGCTCCCTCTGGGCGCGAAAGAGGCCTGGCCACCCCTTGGAAAACATGAGGACGTACGCCATCACGAACTCGGCGATCGGCGTCGCGGCCAGGCCGCCCGCCGTCGTGAAGGTGATGCCCTGGGCGATCAGCTTCGGGTCTACGCGTTCGGCGCCCGCGTGGGTGAGTTGGACCCAGCGCAGCTTCGGCGCCCGGTCGCGAAAGTCCTCCAGGCGGGAGATGGCGCCGCCCCAGAAGCTGAACAATACCTCGGCCTCCCGGAGGGCGCTGGTGAGCTCATCGAGGCCGGTGACGGCCTGGAGCTCGCTCGGGTAACGCGCCTCGCCCCGGAAGAGCCGCCGGGCTTCCTGGCCCAGGACCTCCACTTCGATACTGGGAGCCACCGCCTTTATCTCGTCCACCAGCTCAGGCTCGAGGGCAAACGTAACGACTACTCTGGTCATCGGCCGCGCGCCAGCCTTTCGATCAGGTACTCCGGCAGTCCCGCGAGTCGCATCTTCCTCTGGGTGCGGGCGATATCGTACTCGATGCGATGGAAGCTCAAGCGGCGCGCATCGGTGTCGAGCAGCGCGTAACAGGTGCGCGGATCGCCGTCGCGTGGCTGGCCCAGGCCGCCCGGATTGGCCACCACGCGGTGGTCCGCCAGCTCCAGGACGTCGCCATCGCCCATCAGGCTCCCGCGCACGCGGTCGGGCCCGAACTCGACGAACGTGAGCTGCAGGTGTGAGTGGCCGATGAGCCCGTAAGGGGTAGTCTGGCGTTCCAGGTGGCCGCTGGCCGCCTCCGAGCTGATGACGTACTCCCAGGTCGGGTCGCGCAGGCTCCCGTGGACAAGAGTGAAATCGCCGATGGTCTCCGCGTCCGGAAGGGCCTTCAGGTACGCCGCCTCCTCGCTCGTCAGCACGCTCGCCGTCCAGCGCACGGCCGCCGCCGCGTAAGCGTTGAAGTCCTCGGTGCCGATCTGGCCGCCGGCGGCGCGGTCATGGTTGCCCGCGACCGCCACGTGAGGATAGCGCCGTAGCAGCTCCAGGCAGGCGCCCGGCTCGGGGCCGTAGCCCACCAGGTCTCCGAGCGCCCATATGACGTCGATAGGGCCGCGAGTTTCCGCATGGGCGAGGACACTTTCGAAGGCGGCGAGGTTCGCGTGGACGTCCGCCACCACCAGGACTCTCACGCCCGCAATATAGCAGGCGTCCCTGCCGTCCCCTGAGGCGCACCTATAATCGAGGCCATGAAGGTCTCGGAAGCCGGCGAGTTCGGCCTAATCGAGCTGTTGTGCCGCGAGCTCGGCGTGCCCTACCCGCCCTCGCCGGAGTCGGTGCCGCGCCCCGGGTTCATCGTGGACCTCGGCGACGACGCGGCCGTAATGGAGCCCTCGGCCGACGCCACGGTCTGGACGACGGACACGCTCGTCGAGGGCGTGCACTTCCTGCCCTCGCGCACCTCCTGGCGCAACACCGGCTGGAAGGCCATTGCCGTAAACGTGAGCGATGTCGCGGCCATGGGCGGGACGCCCGGGACCGCCCTCGTCACGCTGTGCCTGCCCCCCGAATTCTGCCTGGAACACGCTGTCGAGCTTTACCGCGGCATGCGGGAATGCTGCGAGGCCTACGGCGTCACCGTCAGCGGTGGAGACATAGTGCGGTCACCCGTGTTCACCGTGACCGTGGCGGTGAGCGGCGTCGTACGCCGCGGCCCGGACGGCGGCTTTGCCGTGCTGCGCCGGAATGCCTGCCGGCCCGGGGACGCCGTCGCCGTCAGCGGTACCCTCGGGGACGCTGCCGCGGGCGTGCTGCTGCTCGGCGCCGGCGGCGCGGCAGCGGCAGCGGCAGCCAGCCTCATCGAGGCGCAGGAAAGGCCCCGCCCCCGCCTCGACGTGTCGGCGCGCGCCGTGGCGGCGGGCCTGAGGTGCGGCATGGACGTGAGCGATGGGCTGCTGCAGGATGCGGGCCACATCGCGCGCGCCAGCGGCGTGCGGATTCGCCTGGAGGCGGGCGCCGTCCCGCTCAGTCCCACGTTGCTTTCGGCCTTCCCGGAGCGCGCGCTGGAGTTGGCCCTTACCGGTGGCGAGGACTACCAACTCCTACTCTGCGGCGCCAGGGGAGTGATCGAAGGCTTGATCGTGGAGGGAGCCGACCTCACCATCATCGGAGACGCTCTCGAGGGAGAGCCCGGCGTGACAGTGATCGGCGAGGACGGGCTGGAGCGACACTATCCGGCAACCGGTTGGGACCACTTCCGGAGCGGCCCGCGGGCGTGAAGAGCCTCCGCTTCGAGAGCGCTAGTCCGGCTGAAACACGCAGGCTAGGGGAGCGCCTTGCCAGGTTCCTGCGGGCTGGAGACGTCGTCCTGCTCAGCGGCGAGCTCGGTGCGGGCAAGACGTGCTTCGCCCAGGGCATCGGGAAGGGCCTCCGAGTCGCCGAGCCGGTCAAGAGCAGCTCTTTCGTCCTCGTGAACGAGTACCACGGCCGGCTGCACGTGCATCACGCCGACCTCTTTCGCCTCAACGACCCCGGTGAGGTCGCGGACCTGGCGCTGGAGGAGAACGCCGCCGATGGCGTCCTGCTGGTCGAGTGGCCCGATAGGGCCTGGGAGGAGATGCCGCCAGAGCGCCTGCTCGTCCGCTTCGAGTTCGTGGATGACCGCCGGCGCCTGATTACCCTGGAGGCCACCGGCCGGCGTTACGAGGACCTCCTGGCCGGGCTGGCGGCGGCGTCGAAAAGCGAGGCGGCGCGAAGATGACCGGACGCAAGGCGCCATGGTAGAGGTCGCGATCGACTCCGCCTCCGACGTCGCCGGGGTCGCCCTCACGAGCGAGGGCGAACTGGTGTCGGAATTGACCTGGAAGTCACGCCAGAACCAGTCGCGTGAGCTGCTGCCGGCGCTGGACTGGCTCTTGAAGAGGGGCAACTTCGGGCGTCAGGACATCACGGCGATTTCGGTGTGCATTGGTCCCGGTTCCTACGCCGGGCTGCGAGTAGGCCTCAGCGCCGCCAAGGCCCTGGCCTACGGCCTCGGCGCGAGGCTCGCAGGTGTCGGCAGGCTCGCCGCCGACGCCCTGCCTTTCGCCATCGAGGAGGGCCGGCGGGTCATAGCCGTGCATGCAGCCGGGCGGGCGGAGCTCGCCTTCGCGGCCTATGCGCGCCACGAAGGCCGGCTCACGGAGGTCTTCCCGCCGCGGCTCGCCCGGCTCGAACAGCTCGCGCTCGAGGTAAAGAGCGGTGACATCGTCTGCGGGGCCCTGGACGAAGGCGCGGTCCGCACACTCCGGGAGAGCGGCGCGGCCTGGGCGGAGCCCCACCCGGCGCGCGTCCTCGCCGTGGCCGCGCTCGGGTGGCAACGCCTCCGGAGCGGCGACATCGACTCTGCCGAAAGCCTTGTGCCATTGTATCTGCGCGAGCCCGCCATCGGGCCGCAACCGTCGGCGCGCTGAACGACCGGAGAGGAGAGAGGATGGAGCGGACGCTGGTGCTGATCAAGCCGGATGCCATGCAGCGTGGCCTGGCGGGAGCCATTCTGGCGCGGCTCGAGCAGCGCGGCCTGCGCATTGCCGCCCTCAAGCTCATGCACGTCGACCGCGCGCTCGCCGAGCGTCACTACGCCGAACACGCCGGCAAGCCCTTCTTTGAGGGCCTGGTTTCCTACATCACCTCCTGTCCCATAGTGGCCGCCGTATTCGAAGGCACTGGCGCGGTGGAAGTGGTCCGGGCGACGATGGGCAAGACCAACCCGCGCGAGGCATCGCCCGGCACTATCCGCGGCGACTTTGGCCTCGAGATCGGCCGCAACCTGATCCACGGCTCGGACTCACTCGAAAGCGCTGCGCGAGAGGTCGCTCTCTTCTTCCAGCCTGGCGAATTGCACTCGTACGAGAGGGCGATAGACGCCTGGGTGTTCGAAAGGTAAGCACCCAGCGGTCGACAGCGCTGCCCACGCCCGTGTCGGGCCACCAGGCTGCGTCCGGATCGCCCGTGCTTACTGGAAGCGGACCGGCGCGACGCCGGCGCGGCTCCAGAGGCCTTCGAGGTTGTAGTAAGCGCGGTCCTCGGGCGTGAACAGATGGGCGATGACGTCCCCGAAGTCGATGAGGACCCAGCCGGAGTCGGCCTCGCCCTCGACATGGAGCGCGTTGACTCCTGCGGCCGCCAGGTCGCGGTCCAGCGTCTCCATCAGGGCGCGCATGTGCCGGACGTTCTGCGCCGTTGCGATC
>DATLYJ010000098.1 GCA_035574915.1 Dehalococcoidia bacterium
CGGCGGCCGCTGGCGCGCGAGCCGGCTCTTTCTCCGCGCCGGCCTTCTGCGCCTCCAGGTAGCGCACGACGTCCTTGCGTGTGATCCGGCCGAAGAGGCCCGTGCCCGTAATCCGGCTCAGGTCGACACCATGCTCGCGCGCGAGGTTCAGGACCGCCGGGGAATAGCGCGTCGCGCGGCTGCCGTTGCCCGATGGCCCACCCACCTCCGCACGCGGCGCCATGCCGCGCGGGGCGCCCGCGGCCGCAGGCGCTGGCTCGGGGGCCGAGCTCCGGGCCGCCGGGCCGGGCCTGTCCGCCGCTACCCCGGACGTCTCGATGTAAGCCAGCGGCTCTTCGACCTTGACCTTGTCGCCTTCCTGGACGACGATCCTCAGCTTTCCGGCCCAGGGCGAGGGTATCTCGACGTTCACCTTCTCCGTCTCGACCTCCACCACCGGCTCATCGACCTCGACGTCGCTGCCGTCTTCCTTCAGCCACTTGAGGACTGTGCCTTCGGTGACGCTTTCACCGACCTTCGGCATGATCAGCGCTTCTTCAGCCATGTCCCGCTCCGGCCGCTCAGTACGCGGCCAGTTCCCGCATGGCCGCTGCGATCTTCTCGGCGTTGGGGAGGCAATGCTCCTCCAGCCCGCGGTTATAGGGGAAGGCCGGCACGTCCGGCGCCGCCAGGCGTGTGATCGGGCCGTCCAGGCTCTCGAACGCCTCCTGCGCGATCAGGGCCGCGACCTCGGCGCCGGCGCCGCACGTGATGTTGTCCTCGTGCACGATGAGGATCTTTCCCGTCTGTCGCGCCCGGTCGAGGATTGTCTCCCTGTCCAGCGGGGCCAGCGTGCGCAGGTCGACCACGCAGGCCTCGATGCCCTCGGCACTCAACGTCTCCGCCGCCTGGAGCGCTTCGTGCACCATGAACCCGTAGGTAAACACCGTCAGGTCGTCACCCTCGCGCCGCACCTCCGCCGGACCAATCGGCACCAGGTAGTCGCCCTCCGGGACTTCGTCCTTGACCAGCCGGTAGGCGCGCTTGTGCTCGAAATAGAGCACCGGGTCCTCGTCCCGGATCGCGCTGCGCAGCAGTCCTGCGGCATCGGCGGCCGTAGACGGCACCACGACCTTCAAGCCTGGCACGTGCATGAAGAAGGCCTCCACCGACTGCGAGTGGTAGAGCGCGCCAGAGATACCGCCCCCGAAGGGCGCCCGCACGACAATCGGGCAGCCCCACCCTCCGTTGGACCGATACCGGATGCGGGCCGCTTCGCTCACCAGCTGGTTCATCGCCGGGAAGATGAAGTCCGCGAACTGTATCTCCGCCACCGGCCGCATGCCGTTGAACGCCGCCCCGATCGCCACTCCGACGATGCTCGACTCCGCCAGCGGCATGTCGATGACCCGCCGGGCGCCGTACTTCGCTGCCAGCCCTTCCGTGATGCGGAAGACACCCTGCTGCACGTCCTCTCCCAGGACGAAGACGCGCTCGTCCGCACCCATCTCCTGGTCGAGCGCGTCGTGAATGGCCTCCGCGTACTGCTTCAGGGTCATCGCGCGCCGCCCCCGCCCGCGCTCTCCGGCTCGAAGAACACGTGCCGGTAGACGGACTCTGGCTCCGGCTCGGGCTGGGCCTCGGCATAGGCAAGCGCATCGCGCACTTCGGCCTCCGCCCGCGCCTTGTACTCCTCCGCCTCGGCGCTGGTGAGCAGGCCGTGCTCCTCGAGGTAGAGGCGGTGCCTGTCGAGAGGGTCGCGCTTGATCCACTCCGCCAGCTCCTCGCGCGTGCGATAGCGCCGGTCGTCGTCCGAGCTCGAGTGAGGCACCAGGCGGTAGGTCTTCGCTTCGATCAGCACCGGCCCTCGGCCGCGGCGGCAGTCTTCGACCGCCATCCGCGTCGTCTGGTACACGGCCGTCACGTCGTTGCCGTCCACGGTGTGCCCGCGCAAGCCGTAGCCGCGCGCCCGGTCGGCGACGTTCTTGATCGGCATCTCCTTCTCCGCCGACTCCGTAATCGCGTAGCCGTTGTTCTCGCAGAAAAAGATGCACGGCAGCTTGTGTATGGCCGCGAAGTTGAGGCCTTCGTGAAAGTCGCCCTGACTCGTCGCCCCCTCGCCGAAATATGCGATCGTCACGTCGTCCTCGCCGCGCATCTTCGACGCGAGCGCGATCCCGGCGGCATGCGGCATCTGAGTGCCGACGGGGCTGCCCCGCGTGATTATCCGTAACCTCGGGTAGCTCCAGTGGTTCGGCATCTGGCGGCCGCCGGAGTTCGGGTCGTCGGCCCGGGCCAGGAAGTGCAGCATGATCTCGCGCGCGCTCATGCCCAGCGCCAGCACGACGCCCACGTCGCGGTAGTAGGGCAGCACCCAATCCTTGCCGGGCCGCAGCGCGTACGCGCTCCCCACCTGGCAGGCCTCATGGCCCTGGCCCGTTACGGCGAAAGCTGCCCGGCCCTGGCGGTTGAGGATCATCATCCGGTCGTTCAGTTGCCGCGACACCAGCATGTGGTAGTACATGTCGCGCAACTGGGCGTCCGTGAGGCCGACGTGAGCGGCGACGCCCTCCGACCGGGGAGGAGTGCGGACCATGGGGTCCTCCGTCCCGAGCGAGGCCCGGCGGGCCATCCGATCCGATTATAGGCCGGTGTCATGCGGCCCGATTACATGATCGGCCGCGGCGTCGTGAAAACCGCATAGCGAACGCCTTCCCGGGGCCGGCGGGCGCTGGCAGGAGGTACGAGACTCCGCCAGGGGCGGCGTCTGATGTCCCGCAAGCGTGCCCGCAGCTGCCGTGCGCTATCATCTCGGCTGCACGGGACGGGAGGGTGATATGACCGACGTCGCCGCTTACATCGACAGCCACCTCGATGAAGCCATCGAGCGCCTGCGCCGATACGTCGCCCTGCCCAGCGTCGCCGCCCAGGGACAGGCGATCCCGGAGACCGCGGCCTTCGTGAAGCGCCTGCTGGAGGACGCCGGCGCCACGGCGGAAGTGCTCGAAAAGGAGCCGCCCGGAAACCCGGTCGTCGTAGGCGAGATACCAGGCCGGTCGGCCTACACTCTCCTCCTCTACAACCACTACGACGTCCAGCCGCCCGAGCCGCTCGAGTTGTGGACAGCCCCGCCATTCGAAATGCGGCGCGACGGCGACACCCTTTACGCGCGAGGCATCAGCGATAACAAGGGCCACCTCATTTCTCGCCTCCTCGCCATCGAGGCCGTCCGGCAGGCGAACGGCGGCGCTCCGCCTGTAACCATCAAGTTCCTCGTCGAAGGAGATGAGGAGATCGGCAGCCCCAGGCTCCTCGAGTTCGTGCATTCCCACCGCGAGCGGCTCGCGGCGGACGTCTGCCTGCACGAAGGTGGCGGCGTCCACACTAGCGGTCGCCCCCTGATCAGCCTCGGCGTAAAGGGCATAGTCAGCGTCGAGCTCCGCGTGCGCACGGCCCTGCGCGACGCCCACTCCTCCCTCGGCGCCACGTATCCCAACGCCGCCTGGCGCCTGGTCTGGGCCCTCGCCAGTCTCAAGGACCCTGACGAGAACATCCTCATCCCCGGCTTTTACGACAAGGTCCGGCCGCCAACTCCTCTCGAGGAGGAGTTCCTGCGCGGCGTGCCGCCGGAGGAGGAGGAAACGTTGCGCCGCATGGGTATGAAGGACTTCGTGCGCTCCGTTCGCGGCTACGAGTACCAGCGCCGCCTCGCCTTCGAGCCGACCTGCACGATCAACGGCATGGGCTCCGGTTACCAGGGCCCCGGCACGAAGACCGTCCTTCCCGCCGAGGCCATGGCGAAGCTCGACTTCCGCCTCGTGCCCGACCAGGAGCCGGCCAACATCGTCGCCAGGCTGCGCCGCCACCTGGACGCCCAGGGATTCGAGGACGTCGAGATCGCTGCCTCAGACGGCGAATACCCCGCCCGCTCGGATGCGTCGCATCCCTTCGTCGAAGTCGTGCGCACCGCGGCCCGTGAGGTCTACGGCCTCGAGCCGGTTACCGTCCCGAACGGCGCAGGGACACAGCCGCTCCACCCCCTGATGCACACGCTCGGCGTACCAGTGGCCTCCGCCGGCATCTCCAATCCGGACGGCCGCGCCCACGCCCCTGACGAGAACATTCGCCTGCAGGACTTCCTGCTCGGTACCCGTCACGTCGCCGCAATCATCCAGCGCCTCGGCGACCTCGCCCCTCGAGGATGACGCCAGCGTCTTCCGACCTCGACCGCGTGCGCCGCGCCTGGGACCGCCTCGGCCGCTCCGACCCCTACGGGGCCGTTCTCTCCGCTCCCGGCAAGCGCGGCAACCGCTGGGACCACGACCAGTTCTTCGCGACCGGCCGGCGCCAGGTCGAAGCCCTCCTCCAGCGTCTGGATGACGAAGGGATCAGCTTCCGTCGCGGCCGCGCCCTGGACTTCGGTTGCGGCCTTGGCCGCCTCACGCAAGCCCTCGCCGAGCACTTCGACTCCGTCGTCGGCGTCGACATTGCGCCCTCCATGATCGAAGGAGCCGAACGCTACAACCGTTACCCTGGCCGCGTTACTTATCTCCTCAACGAGGCGCCCGACCTCCGCGGCCTGGAGGCCGCTAGTTTCGACTTCGCCGTCTCTTATGTCACGTTACAGCACATGAAGCCGTCCCTTGCCCTGGGCTACGTCGCCGAAATCGTGCGCCTCCTCGCGCCCGAAGGCGTAGCCGTGCTCCAGGCGCCATCCCGCGCGGCGCGCACCCCGGCCGGCCTGCTCACGGCCCTCCTGCCGTCGTCCCTCCGGGCGCGCCTGCGTGGCATGGAGATGCACGCAATCTCCCCGGCTGATTTCGAGGCCGAAGTCATGGCCGCCGGCGCCTCGGTCATCCGCGCCTGGCGAGACGACGCCACGGGAAAGCGCTGGCTTAGTCACACTTACGTTGTCCGTAAGTAGTCAAGCGTAACCGGTCAACGAAACTACCATAACTCAAAGCGCGCGTTTTTGACCGTAAGGATGGGGCGTGCCAAACTGACGTCCCAGATAGCATTTCGCTTCGCCACACACGAAACGTTCAGGCGTTAGCAACGTTTATGTCCTACGACTAAGCGACGCCTGAGTGGCGCCATCAGTAGACTCGCGCGGTAGCCCGGACGGCAGCCGGGCGCCTATCGACCGCGCCCTGATTGCAGGGAGGTAACGACATGACTGATTCAGCGAGGCATGAACGCGCCCTCCAGACTTGAGGTTCGCGCGGCCGGCGGCGCGTCAGCTTACGGGAGTGCTCCTGGTCGTCTCGGCGCTCCTTCACTCGGCTGACAGCATCTCCGCCTTCACAGAAGTACCCCAGGCTTACGTCGCCACCACCCCCGTCGCTGGCGTCACGCTCCACGTCCTCGCTGCGCCGGAGCCACCGCCGCCGCCCGTGGTGCCGACCCGCGAGCGCCTGATCGCCCTCGCCCAGGCCACATGGCCGCACGATCCCGAGACGGCCGTGCGCATCCTGGTCTGCGAGAGCCAGGCCGGCGACCACCCGGACACCTTCAGCCTGGAAGCCGAAAACGGCGGGCCAATGCAGCTGAACCGGTCCACGTGGGAGCCCTACTTCGCGGCCATGAACGGCTGGACCTGGGAACAGCTGGTCACCGACGAGGCCATCCACTTCCAGGCCGCTCGCATCATCTACGACCGCGCCGGCGGCTGGGCTCCCTGGCGTTGCCGCTAATCCGCGGCCAGCGGGTTGTTAGCCTGGCGCTCCGCCCACTCGCGGCCCTCCCGCATCGCCGCCTGGAGTGTCGGCGCGTAGTGCCCGCGGCTGCGCAAGTCCATCGCCGCCTCGATGCGCTCGCGCGGCGCGCCCCGCCCCTCCAGGTTCGCCCGGAAGCCCTCGAGGTCGCCCGCGAACGCCTGCTGCCAGCCCGCCGTCCTGTCGAAGGCCGCGAAAGTCTCCAGCACACCGACGTAGTTGAACCGGTCCATGAACTGCAGGTCCGCTGCCGATTCCCCCTCCCAGACGAACAGGCGCTTGTTGCCGGCCAGGTTATAGGCAGCGTGCAACTTTAGACTCGGCGGCGCCTTACCCTGCCAGATCACGGCCCACAGCTCCGCATCCCGCGCCCGGTCCGACGTCAGCATCGAAACGAAGAGCATGCCCTCCTGCCTTTCTCAGCGCGCCCGCGCGCAGCATCGCAATCGGTGCTCATTGTCCCCGCCGCAGAACCTCCGTTCCACTCAGGGCTGGCCGCCCGCCCGCAGCGCAGCGTATCCTACGCCAAGAGACAGGTCTTGAACCGCACGGCTGCACCCCGCACTCCCGCCCGCGGCCCGCACCGGCCTGCTGTCCCGGAAACAGTCGCCCAGCTCCGGCGCATCCTCCGGTTCGAGCTGTCCAAAGGCTGTGACGACTCCGCTGTCATCGGGGGGCTGGACCGCTACCTCGAGCGCGCCCGCGCCGACCCGGCCGTCGCCGCCGTCCTCGACTCCGTCCCGAGGCTCCCCCGCGGCTACCGCGCGCTCCCCGCTGGCGAGCGCCGCGACTGGATCCGCAAGGCGCTGACGGCCCAGCCAGTGCGCAAGCCTGCTGCCAGGCCGGCGAAGGCCGCGTCGAAGCCACAGGGGCCCGCCGCCCCGCCGCGGCCCGACCCCGAGTCGAGCCCACTCGACTGGCCGGCTAGCGCCATCAAGGGAGTCCGCGCCGCCACGGCTGCCCGCCTCGCCAAAATGGGCCTGCGCACCGTCCGCGACGTCCTCTACCTGTTCCCCAACCGCCACAACGACTTCGCCGACATCCGCACCATCGCCGAGCTACGCCCGGGCGAGGAGCAGACCTGCGCCGTCCAGGTGCTCCAGGCCCAGATCGTGCGCCTCGGCCGCATGCACGGCACGGAGGCCAAGGTCCACGACGGCACCGGCACCATGCGCGTCGTCTGGTTCAACCAGACCTATCTTGCCGATCAGCTCAAGCCCGACGACCGTATTGTCCTCTCCGGCAAGGTGAGCCTCTTCAACGGGCTCAAGACCATGGAGTCGCCCGAATGGGAGCGCCTTCAGGGTGAAGAGTTGACCCACACCGGCCGCATTGTGCCCGTCTACCCGCTGACCCAGGGCCTCAGCCAGCGCGTGCTGCGCCGCATCGTCAAGGAGGCCGTCGACCGCTTCGCTGCTCTTGTCCCGGAGGCACTCCCCGAGGACCTTCGCGGCCGGCACAGGCTCCCCGGCATCACCGAGGCCCTGCGCCAGATGCACTACCCCGACACCATGGAGGACTACCGCGAAGCGCGGCGCCGGATGGCCTTCGAGGAGTTGCTCTGCGTCCAGCTGGCCGTCCTCGATCGCCGCCTGGCCTGGCAGGAGGGGCGTGCCCCGGTCTTCGACACCCGCGGCGTCATCGACGTCTACCGCTCCGCCCTGCCCTTCGCCCTGACCGGCGCCCAGGAGCGCGTTATCGGCGAGATCGCCCGCGACCTCTCCTCCAGCCGGCCCATGGCCCGCCTCCTCCAGGGCGATGTCGGCAGCGGCAAGACGGCCGTGGCCGGCGCCGCTCTCGTCGTCGCCGCGGCCAACGGCTACCAGGGGGCGATCATGGCGCCGACGGAAATCCTGGCGGAGCAGCACTATCGCACCCTGTCGGACCTCCTCGGTCGCGTCAAGTTCGCCGAACGCCGGCCTCTGCGCATCGAACTCCTGACCGGCTCGCTGTCGGGCCGCGGCCGCCGCGAGGCGCTGCGGGCGCTAGCCGCCGGCGAAGTCGACGTCGCCGTCGGCACCCACGCCCTGATTCAGGAAGGCGTCACCTTCCACCGCCTCGGGATCACGATCGTCGACGAGCAGCACCGCTTCGGTGTCATGCAGCGCGCCGCCCTCCGTGAGCGTGCCGCCAACGCCGGCTATCAGACGCCGCACCTCCTGGTCATGTCCGCGACGCCGATCCCGCGCACCCTCGCGCTCACCTTCTTCGGCGACCTCGACGTCTCCGTCATTGACGAGCTGCCGCCCGGACGCCAGCCGGTCGAGACGCGCTGGGTGCCTCCCGGCGAGCGTCGCGAAGCCTACGACTTCATCCGCTCCCAGGTCCGGGACGGCCGCCAGGCGTTCATCGTCTGCCCCCTGGTCGAGGAGTCCCAGGCCCTTCAGACGAAGGCCGCGACCCGGGAATACGAAATGTTGTCGCGGGAGGTCTTTCCCGACCTGCGCCTCGCCCTCCTTCACGGCCGCATGCCCTCCGCCGAAAAGGACCGCGTCCTGCGCGACTTCCGCGACCGCAAGTACGACATCCTCGTCGCCACGACCGTGATCGAGGTCGGCATCGACATCCCGAATGCGACCGTGATGCTGGTCGACGGCGCCGACCGCTTTGGCCTCGCCCAGCTGCACCAGCTCCGCGGCCGCGTCGGGCGGGGCGCCGGGCAGAGCTACTGCCTCCTCCTGGCCGAGGAGCCCTCGGACGCGGCCCGCGAGCGTCTCCAGGTGCTCGAGCGCACGAGCGACGGCTTCGAGTTGGCCGAGGCCGACCTACGCCTCCGCGGCCCGGGCGACTACTTCGGGACTCGCCAGAGCGGACTACCCGAGTTCCAGGCTGCCGACTTCTCCGACATCCGCCTCATCGAGACCGCCCGTCAGGAGGCCAGGGCCATCCTCGACCTCGACCCGGGCCTGCAACTGCCCGAGCATGCCATCCTGGCGACGGCGGTAGCGCGCGCCAAGCGTATCGTCACGGGCGAAGTCAGCTAGGGCCGCGGGCGTCCGAAGCCCCTCCTCTCGTGCCCGCCGTCTTCATCTGCAATCAGCGGTGTCGCCCGGCCGCGCACTTCTCTTGCAGTCCTCGGCGGCAGCGCGGCAGAATCGGCCGGTGGAAGCCATCGGCCGCACGATCCAGATCCGGGGCACCTCCTACGCCGGCGACCCGCACTGGTTCCACCCGGCGTTCCTGGTCATGGAGCGTAACGGCCTCATCGTCACCCAGACCTTCGCGGGCACGGAGGTGGCCACTCGCACCGGCCCCTGGGCCTCCCCCTACCACGCCCGCGGCCACTACTGGGCCGACCGTTGGTACAACGTCATCCGTCTCGACCACCCCCGGGGCGGCGGCCTGCGGGGCTACTACTGCAACATCGCCACGCCGGCGGAGTTCGACGGCGAGAACCTCCACTACTGTGACCTCCAGCTCGACGTCTTCGTCGACGCACACGAGGGCGGTCTCAGCGCTGACGTGAGGGACGAGGATGAGTTCGAGGAGGCCCGCGTGCGCTTCGGCTACCCGGAGTCCCTCGTCCGCAACGCGCGTCTTGCCGTCGAGGAGCTGCTGGCGCTGGTCGAGGCACGCGCCTTCCCCTTCGCCGCAAGCTAGCGGCGCAACCACGGGCGTGCCATGGCGTCACCGCCCTGTAGCAACGCGATGGAGTGTCTGGTACCCTGCCCTCGCCGGGACGTCCGTCCGGGAGGTGACTTGAGGCGATGGCGAGGACCGTGGGCCCAGTCGCCCGGCGCCCGAAACGTCGCCGCGCTCGCCCTCCCTCTGACCACCTCGCCCAGCAGGCCTTGCCGGCCGCGCTCGCCGCCATGCAGCGCCAGATGGGAAATCACACTCTGGCGAGGCTCCTCGGAAAGAATCACGGCGTCGCCTCCATTGGCGGAGCGCAGGTCTACAGGGAGAAAACGGACGAGCAGTGGTGGGCAAAGCACCCCGGGGGAGCAGCATTGCAGCCCTGGCAGCAGGCCTTGTTGGACTCGGCGAGGCAACGCCGCGAAGCAGGCCCTGAATCGCCCGGCCAGCAGGCCGGCGAGGCCGGCGGCGGTCTGGGCGGCCTCGCGGGAGCCATCAAGCAAGTGCAGGGGCAGATGCTCGTGGAGCAGGGAAAGGCAGTCGCCTCAGGAGTCGGCGGTCTCGTTGGCGGCGCCGTCGACCAGCTCTCCGGGGTCGCGTCGATCTTCTCCGGCGAGGCCGGGCCTCAGGAGGAGGAGAAGACAGGACTCACCGGCATCGCCGGGCTACTTTCCGAGGCGCAGAAGCGCATACTGATCGAGCAAGGGAAGCAGATAGCGTCCGGCGTTGGCGGCCTGGTCGGCGGCGCCGCGGAGCAGCTTGCAGACGTTGGTTCCGCCGTGTTCGGCGGGCTGCAGGGCCAGGCGCCTGCGGCCGGGGCCGTGCAGGCACGGGCGCCCGGCGCCAAGATGCTGCCGGTGTGGAACAGCATCCTGGCGAACGTCGAGGCGGCAATCTCCCTCCTGGACCAGAAGTCCCCGGACCCCGAGGCGGCGCTTCGGCTGCTGCAGGCCGCAGCGGCCGAGGGCGACCAACTGACGTCGCTGGTCGATGAGCTGCCCCGCCAACAGGCCACGGGCGAACTCCTCTACGCGGTATACGGCGCAACCGGCACTCTCGATTCCTCGGTCCTGATGCTCCAGCCGCATGCCGGCGTTCTCCGCCCATTGCTAGAAGTTGCCTCGGACCTGGAGGATGTCGCTGTCTCAATGCAGAGCACTGCCTCCGAGTTCCCGGAGCTCCAGCAGAAGGAAGCTGCGCCAGAGGAGGAGGCGCCCGCCGAGACTCCCGAAGCCGGGGAGGCCTCGACCGCGCACGGCTGGCCGTACTCGGGGGCTGCCTACGAGCCATGGCGTTTCGTCGGAGGCGGCCTCTACTTCGATTACTTCTCGAAGCCAAAGTCCGCGAAAAAGGCAGCTGCCGCCAAGAAGCTTTCGGCCGGCGAGCACTGGTGCAAAGCGATCGAGTACGTCCAGAGCAGTGCCGGCTCGCTCAGGCAGGGATTGATCCCGCTGCTGGCGCTGGCCGCGCTCCGGCAGGCAGGGGCAGAAGTCAGACAGGCCAAGGACCTGGTTGAAGGCGGTAGCCTCGTCTGGGGTAAGGTTGGCGGGACCGCCGGCAGGATCGAGAACCTGGTGACGCAACTGGAGCCCCACGTGGGGGCACCGCAGCCGCTCGCGGAGATAATACGGCGGCTCAGGCGGACTGCGGCCGATATGAGGAAAGACACGCCTAAGATCGCCGCGCTCGGCTAAGGCCCCAGCGGCCGGGGCGGATGCCGGATGCACCTTGTCGCGGTTGCCTGCGCGACGTAGACTCTCTGCGTCGCCCTTCTCCGGAAGGGTGATTCACTTCCCGCCGCCACCAGGCGCGCCGGAAGGGGCCGGGGTTGTGAACTGCCCTTCATCGAAGGGCAGTCTGGTTTTGGGGGCGGGATAGAGGTGCAGGGATGACAATCCGCAGCGAAATCGCTCGCCTTGTCGATGAGGCCGCGAAAGCAGCCCAGGCCGCGGGCGAGATACCGCCCGTCGGCCTTCCGGAGCCTGCCGTCGAGCGTCCCGCCCGGCCGGAGCACGGTGACTACGCCTCCAGCCTGCCCATGCGCCTCGCCCGCACGGCCCGCCAGGCGCCCCTGGCCCTGGCCGAGGCCATCGCCCGCCACCTGCCAATCACGGAACCGGTCGGCGAGGTGCAAGTCGCCCCGCCCGGGTTCATAAATATCCGCCTTCAGGACCGCTGGCTCGCCTCCCAGGTCAACGCGATCATCGCCGCGGGCGAGAAGTATGGCTCCAGCTCGCTTGGGAAGGGCCAGCGCGTCCAGATCGAGTTCGTCAGCGCCAACCCGACAGGCCCCCTGCACGTCGGCAACGGCCGCTGGGCCTCCATCGGCGACTCCCTTGCCCGCGTCCTCGAAGCCGCCGGCTACGAGGTAGAGCGCGAGTACCTGGTCAACGACGCCGGCACCCAGGCGGCGCTCTTCGCCGACAGCGTCTTCGCCCGCTACCTCCAGCTCTTCGGCAAGGACGCCCAGCCGCCGGCGGACGGCTATCACGGCGACTACGTAGGGGAAATTGCCGAACAGATTCGGGATGAGGTCGGCGACCGCTTCCTCTCGAGTCAGGAGACTCCGGCGGAGCTGAAGCGCCTGGCCATCGCCAAGATGGTCGACCGTATCCGCGACGACATGGCCGCCATCGGCGTGCACTACGACGTCTGGTTCTTCGAGTCTTCCCTGTACGAGGAGAGCAATACGTTCGAGACGGCGATGAAGCTGATCAAGCAGCAGGGTGCGGTCGTCGAGAAGGAAGGCGCCGTCTGGTTCGCCAGCAGCGCCCTGGGCGAGGACAAGGACAACGTCATCATCCGATCGAACGGCGCGCCCACCTACTTCGCCTCCGACATCGCCTACCACTACGACAAGTTCATGATCCGCGGCTTCGACAAGGTCATCGACATCTGGGGCGCCGACCATCAAGGTCACGTCTCGCGAGTGAAGACGGCGGTGCAGGCCCTCGGCGTGCCGGAGGGACGGCTGGAGATCATCATCGGCCAGCTCGTGAGCGTCCGCAGGGGCGACTCCGCCGGCCGCCTATCGAAGCGCGCCGGCAACGTCATCAGCCTGCGCGAGGTCGTCGACGAAGTTGGCAAGGACGCCTGCCGCTTCTTCTTCCTCTCTCGCTCCGCCGATTCCCAGATGGAGTTCGACCTCGACCTGGCGAAGAAGCAGTCGAGCGAGAACCCCGTCTACTACGTTCAGTACGCCCACGCCCGCATCGCCGGCATCCTCACGCAGGCGGCCGAGCGCGACCTGAGCCCGGAAGGCGGCGACGTATCGCTGCTGACCGACCCCGCGGAGATGGCACTGATCCGCAAGATGCTCCTGCTGCCGGAGCTGATCGAGTCCATCGCCGAGTCGCACGAGCCCCACCACCTGCCTCACTACGCCATGGATCTGGCGACGGCCTTCCACGAGTTCTACGAGCGCTGCCGCGTCATGCCCCGCTACCTGGACGACGAGGGCCGCGAACGCACGCCTTCGGAGGCCGAAGTGGCGCTGGCCCGCGCCCGCCTCCGCCTCGTCGCCGCCGCGAAGATCACGCTGGCCCGCACCCTGGGCCTCATGGGCATGGAAGCACCCGAGCGCATGTAGTGTGCCCTCCCGCCTTGCGACGAGTCGGCGCCTCTGGCCAGCGACGTACGGCTCCTGCGTCCGCTAGTATTGCCCGACTGGCCGGGGATTCGGGAAGGAGTGGTCATGGATTACTACATGGCGGTCCTGCGCAAATACGCCGACTTCAGCGGCCGGGCTCGGCGCGCAGAGTACTGGATGTTTGCGCTCATCAACCTCTTGATCTCGATTGGCTTGGCGATAATCGACACCGCCATCCTCGGCATCGAAGGGTCCGTCGGCGTCCTGGGGAGCCTTTATGGCCTTGCCGTGCTCATCCCGAGCCTGGCGGTAGGTGTGAGGCGCTTGCATGACACCAACCGCAGTGGCTGGTGGCTGCTCATAGGCTTGATCCCGGTCCTGGGCGCCATCGTGCTGATAATCTTCTTCGTGCAGGACAGCGACCCGGGCGTGAACCAGTACGGCCCCAACCCCAAGGAGTCAGTGGCGGCCGCTTAATCGCCGCCGTCAGCGATCAGGTTCCTTACGGCCAGACTTCCGGACGTCCTGGCCCTGGCGCGCTCACGGCCGGAAGAGGGGGCACTTCAGCATCGTTCACCTCTGCCGTTCGGATCCGGAGATGGCCTTCGACCGCCCGATCAGGCGGAATCTCGAAGCGCCAGTCGTCGTGTTCGTCGCTGCGGGCCGCGCCGCGCGTACGGCGGCAGCGGGCCGGCACTCTGTTAGCGTTCGGCGGGCTGGACGGAGATGGGTTCGGGGGCGGGGCCGATGCCGGCAGGGAAGCGGTCGATGACCGTAACCGCCTCCGGGGCGATCTCCTTGCAGGCGTTGCAGCGCACGCAAAGGTCCTGGTCGATCACCCAGACGCCATCCTCCTGGACGATGGCGCTCGTCGGGCAGTAGTCGGCGGCCTTCGGAAGGTTCGGGTCCTGCGGCAGGCGTATCTGGTACTCGACGAGGCCCTTGCAGACCCGGGCGCGGCAGCGCCGGTCGTAAATGTGCTCTTCGAGCTCGTCCATGAACCAGTCGAGGGCGTGGAGGATGGTCACGGGGGCGAGTTGGCCGTGCTGGCAGTTGGCGTTGCGGAGTGTGTCGCAGAGCAGGCGCATCTTCGGGATGTCGGACTCGCGGCCACCGCCGCGCTTGATGCGCCGGAGGATCTCGACCATGCGCTGGCTGCCGCCGTGGCAGGTGGTGCAGCGCCCGCAGGACTCGTCCTCGACGAACCAGTGGATCTGGGAGAGGACGTCAATCACGCAGGACCCTTCGTCCATGAAGACGAAGCCGCCACCCCCGAGGGAGCCAAGCTTGTTCTCACGGTAGACCTCAGCCTCCATGCCGAGGTCGAGGTAGAAGTCGGGCGTGATCCCGGTGAGGGGCCCGCCGATCTGGATGGCCTTCACCCTGCCCATACCGGGGACGCCTCCGGCGCAGACCTCCAGTAGCGTCCGGAGCGGTGTGCCGAACGGCAGCTCGAAGCAGCCGACGCGCTCGACGTCGCCGGAGGCGCAGAACATCTTCGTGCCGGCGTTGCGCGCGGTGCCGACCTCCTTCCACTTCTCGACGCCGTGCCGCAGCACCCAGGTGGCGGTGTGATAGCTCTCGACGTTGTTGACGTTGGAGCCCTCGCCGAAGACGCCGGACGCGGCCGGGAAGGGCGGACGGATCTTCGGCATGCCTCGCGAGTCCTCGATGGAGGCGATGAGGCCAGACTCCTCGCCGCAGACATAGCTGCCCGCGCCCCGGACAATTTCCATCTCGAAAGACCAGTCGCTGCCGAGGACGTTCTTGCCGAGGATGCCCTTCTCGTAGGCCTGCTCGACCGCCTTTTTCATGCGCTCGAAGGCGAGCGGGTACTCCTCGCGGATGTAGATGTAACCGTGCCAGGCGCCTGTCGCCCAGCCGCCGATCATCATGCCCTCGATCAGGCTGTGAGGGTCGTTCTCCATGGTCATGCGGTTGAGCCAGGCGCCGGGGTCGCCTTCGTCGGCGTTGCAGACCATCGACTTTGGCGTCGAAGTGGAGGTGCGGAGGAAGTCCCACTTGCGCCCTGTGGGGAAGTAGGAGCCGCCGCGGCCGCCGAGGGTGGAGGCGATGACCTCGGCGATGACCTCCTCCTGCGTCATCGTCATCGCGCGCTCCAGGCCTCTGTAGGCGCCGCGCACCAGGGCCTCGTCGATGTTCTCGGGGTCGATCTCTCCCATGTCCTGCATGAGGCGGCGTACCTGGACTCTCCACCAGGGGAAGCTGTCCATGTCCGGCACGTGCGCCCCTGGCGAGCCGTGGAAGGCGCCAAGCGTCCAGCGGTCATACGCCTCCTTCCTCACGAGGACGGACTCGACGAAGGCGGCTGCTTCCTCAGGGAAGACCTTCTGGTAAACGATCCTGGCGCCGTGGGGGTCGGAGGCCGAGGGCGGCTGCTGGACGATGACGACGGGGTTGGCGAAGGACAGCCCGTTGCCGCCTACCTGGTCCACATTGACGTCGAGGCCGCGGCGGCTGACTTCATCGCGGATGGCGGCCAGCGTTTCGAGAGCGCCCTTCGCGATGCTCGACGTGTCGATACAGACGGCGATGCGGGGCTTGTCGAGCGCCTCGATGCGGCGGCGGGCGGGGTCGGCCTGGCGGACGAGGTCGGCGAGCGTCAAACCTCACCCTCCTGCGCCTTCGTCGTCGACGGAGAGGCGGACCCCTCGAGGCACCGGGCGTTGCTGAACGGGAGGCGCCGGGCGGTCCTGAGGAGGGTCATTCCAGGTCTGCCTTGCGGACAGGAATGCGGCCTTCCAGGACCTTGCGGACCAGGTCCACGGTCTCGGCGGCAGTGAGCGGGCCGATGACTTTGCCATTGACCCAGACCTGGGGGGCGTTGTCACAGGTGCCGTTGCACTGGCCGAGATGGAGGCCGACCTTGTTGTCCGGGGTGCTCTCGCCCAGGGAGCAGCCGAGCATGTTCTCGAGCACAAGCTTGATATTCTCGCCGCCCTTGATGAAGCAGGCGGGGCCGCTGCACCAGGAGATGGTGACCTCCGGCGGAGGAGTCTCACGGAACTCGGAGTAGAAGCTGATAGCGCCGTATACCCGCGCCTCGGTGATGCGGAGGTGCTGGGCCACGGCAGGGATGGCGGCCTTTGGTATGTAGCCGTAGTGGTGCTGGATGCGGTGCAGCGCCTCGAGGAGGTCGCCATGGCCGGGCACGAGTCCGTCCAGGAGGCGCCGGACTTCGAGGGTTGCCTCCGTAGTGCGCGCGGCGCCGTAGAAGCTTGTCTTTGCCAGGCCTTCGACGGGTATCAGCCGCTGGCCGAGGGGGTCGACCCCAAGGCCGAACTCCTGCAGGGTGACGGCGCCAAGCAGCGGCTGGCCGCCTTCCTCCGCAAAGACCACGACGGTGGGGACCTCCTGGCCGCCGAGCCGGGCGAGAGCGGAGCCGACATCGCGCTCGATCACGCGCTCGTCGGCCATGCGGAACCGGCGGCGAAAGCGCGGCCGGACGCCGAGCCGGGCCAGGGCGTCCCTTGGGATGGACGTGTAGCTGGAACCGGTATCGACGAGGGCCTCGAAGCGCTCCCAGCGGCCACCGTCCATCGAGCCTAATTCGATCGGGACGCTGAAGGCGCTCACGGAATGGCCGCCGACCTGAGTGTCATCGCGGCCAATATACGAAAGGGCCTGGGTAGGGTAAAGAAAGGCGCGGCGGAGGACCGCAAACACGGGCGGCCGGAGCCGGAGCCGCCGCGCCGCGATTCGAGGCGGAGTGGTCGCCCCGGGCCGGGCGATCGGCCTGGAGCCGCTAAAGGCCCTGGGATACTGCAGTCTCCAGAGTGAACTCGTAGTACGTGATGGCTTCGCTGACGGCGAAGTGGTCGCGCACGAACTCGATCTGGGGCGCCTTCGCCATCACTGACTCGCGCGACAGGTTGGCCCCCAGGTTGGGCCAGCGCATGATGACCGGCATTTGGCCAAAGCGCCCCGGGGCGCCGACCTCGAGCAGCTCCGGCCTCTTCCGGAGCATATAGAGGAACGCATCCACGAGGGTGTGGACCGCGGCCGTGCCGTCCCCCGAGCGCATCTGAGTGCGCGCGGCCTCGATCTGCGAGCGGAGTTCAGGGTCCGCGATCTGGTCGGGGCGGGCCATCTTCCGGCTCCTAAATCGAGGAGTTCACGGGGAACTCAACGTTGTCGAGCTGCTTCTCCCGCCACTTGCGCTGCTTGGTCTCGTGGCGGTCCTTGAAGTCCGGCAGCACCTTCCGGCCGAAGAGGTCGATGGCCTCCATGATGTCCTCGTGCTTCCGGTCGCCGCTCTGGGCGACGAGGATCAGCACGTCCAGGTGCTGGTCTTCGTACTTCTGGATGTTCTTACGGATCGTGTCCGGCGACCCGATCGCCTGGCCGCTGCGGGCAGCGCGGAAGAGGGCCCGCTGCACTTCGTCCTCCGGCTCCTTCTCGGCGATCTCCTCCCGGCTGAGGAGACGCGCCTGGCGCAACGTTTCGCGGCCGTCGCGCTCCTCCTGGGGCAGGGACATGAACTGGCGGTAAATGTTGGCGCGGCCGGGCTGGTGGCGGCTGCCGGTCATCGGGTTGTAGTAGTAGCCGAGTGAGTAGGAGAAGAAGCCGGGCCCGTTGCGGCTGCGGTGGACCGCTTCCTCGTCGGTCGGGGCGCACATGAAGGAGGAGAGGACGGCCAGCGCGGGGTTGATCGCGTGGCCTATGGGCATGCATTCCTCCCGCACGAGCTCGTAGTAGTGCTCAGCCCGCTCCCCGAGTTCTTCCGGGGTCTCGAACCCGAAGCCGAGGGAGCCGATGCCCAGGCGCGCGGCGACCATGGTCGTCTCGCGGCGCGAGGCGGCGACCCAGATCGGCGGGTGGGGCTTCTGCACCGGCTTCGGGATGACGTTGCGCTCGGGCATGCTGAAGAACTCGCCCTTGAAGCCGGGGTAAGGAGTCTGGACCATCATGTTCGCGATCTCGCGCGTGGCCTCTTCCCACATCGCCTTCTTGAGCCCGCGGTCGACGCCGAAGCCGCCGAGCTCCATGTCCGAGGAGGACTCGCCGGTGCCGAATTCGACGCGGCCGTTCGACAGGATGTCGAGGGCGGCGATGCGCTCCGCGACGCGGGCGGGCGGGTTGTAGGGTGGCGGCGTCAGCACGATGCCGTGGCCGAGGCGGATGTTCTTCGTCCGCTGGGAGAGGGCGGCCATCATCATCTCCGGCGCCGAGGAGTGCGAGTACTCCTCCAGGAAGTGATGCTCCACTTCGAAGACGTAGTCGAAACCCAGCTTGTCCGCCAGCTCGACCTGGTCGAGCATCTCGTGATATATGCGCCGTTCGGCGTCCGGGTCCCATTGGTCCGCGTCCAGAGGCTTCGGGAGTTGGAGCTCGTAGAAAAGGCCAAACTTCACGGTCCCCTCCTTGTGCTGCTCGAATAAGCTAACACCCAGGCCGGCCAGTGTCACGGAAGTGCGACGCCCGGCCCAACGAGGCTGTTCGGCACCGTCCGTTTGGCACTTGGTAAGCCCGGCGCCAACCGACACATTCTCCTAAAGAATATGGGAGGCCGGCCATGGACCGTACTATTCTTGCCACCCTCGACGGGTCCGCGCTCTCGGAGGCAGTGCTCAAGTACCTGCCGGCGATCGTCCGGCCGAACGACGTGATCGTCCTGCTCACCGTGCTTCACTACCCGGAGGCCCGCAGACGGTCGACCACCGGTTATGAGCTGCCGGTCGTGGCGGGCTCCACCGTGGCCGTGATGGAGCCGATCACGCCGCCCTACGCCGAGGACGAAGCCCAGGCCCTGGAAGCGAGTCGCGCAGAGGCGCGCGAGTACCTGATGGACCGCGGCCTGATACTGCGTAACGAAGGCCTCACCGTGAAGGCGGAGGTGGTCTTCGACGACAATCCCGCGCACGGCATTGTCGAGTTCGCGCGCGAGCTGGGGCCGCTGTTCATCGCCATGGCGACGCACGGCCGCGGCGGGCTGGACCACGCGCTACACGGCAGCGTGTGCGAGGCGGTGATACGCAGCGGCGTGGCCCCGGTCCTGGTCGTGCGGCCGTAGGCGGCAATAGCCGCCTGGAGGGCCACGAAAGTCTCGCCGTCGTAGCGGATCAGGCGGACCTCGTCGGGCCGCGCGATCTGCTCCGCCGTGAGAGATGCCGGAGTTGGCCCAGACGGCGGCCTCGCGTCCTCGGCAGAGCCCGGAAACTCACACACCTCTGACGAAGTTCGTGCGGGCGCATCCGAGGGCCGCGGCCCGGGACTTGTCTCGAACGGCACACCTCCGCTAACTTCCGCAATTAGCCGGGGGTGTCGTTGAAGAGCGCTCTATACGTTGCGGCAGGAGTCGTCTGCGCTACCGCGGTCATTGCGACGCTTGGCTTCGGCCCGGCTAGAGGCGCGTCACCGGCGCTCTCGGAGGGGCCGGCGCTGACTCAGGACGCGGTGTCAGATGCAACCGGCGCCGAGTCCGCCACGCCCCAGTCACGGCGCCTGGTGGCGCTCGACCCCGGGCACGGCGGGGACGAGGTCGGGGCGGCGTGGAACGGCGTGGTCGAGAAGCACTCGAACCTAGACATGGCGCTGCGCGTGGAGGCCCTGCTCATTGCCCAGGGCTTCAACGTGCTCGTGGTGCGGCGGACGGACGAGCGCGTTAGCCCCGACCCCAACTTGCCGCCCGTGGGCGGGTCGCCGACGCGGGTAGACCTCCAGGCGCGGATCGACATGGCGAACGCGGCCGGCGCCGATGTGTGGGTCTCCATCCACTCCAACGGCTCGTCGGACCGGACGCAGAGTGGTGTCGAAGTCTGGTACGACCCCAACCGCGCCTTCGGGCAGCAAAACCTGGACCTGGCCTGGCTGCTACAGCGCTACATCCTCGACGAACTCTGGGCTTACGGCTACCCCGCTGTCGACCGCGGCATCAAGGACGACGCGTGCTTCCGCTACCGCAATGGACGCTGCTTCCAGCTCTATGTCCTCGCCGAGCGCGCTAATGGCCGCGGCACCCAGATGCCGGGCGCGCTGGTGGAGGCGCTCTTCGTCTCGAACCCCGCCGACAACAGCGTGCTCGCCGACGAGGCCGGGCGCGACGCCATCGCGCGAGGCATCGCGCGCGCGATAAGCGACTTCCTGGGCCCGCCCGGGGAATGAGCGCGGGCGCGCCCTGAGTTTAGGGGCCGGCCAGCGTCCGCCGCCAGCCTCACGAGCGACCCGCTCCAACTTTCTCCAGTCGGACTCCGCCGGCTTGACCGTGCGCCAACTGCTGACGGTCGCTGTCGGGATCGGGGCGCGCGGAAGTCATTTCAGATTCGGATGCGCTGAGAAGTGCGCTGGCGTCCAGCTACCATGCAGATCGCTGCGCCTGGAAATTGCCCATCTCGCCGCTGACGCCGAGTCGCGCCATGAACAATTGCGGGTCAAAGCCGATCTCCCGGTAGTAAGCCCGCACGGCCTCGCCCGCCGCCGCGACTGCCGCGGGGCTCTCCCACACTGCGATCGTCGCGACATTGAAGGCCGTGGGCCCGCCCGTCTTCTCCAGTACGAGGTGGCCGCGGAACCCCGGCAGAGTCTCAAGGAAGGCGAGGCTGCGGCGCATGGCTCCATGAAACTCTTCGCGCGCGCTCTCCGGGACCTGGAAGACATCGACGCGCAACTGCAAATCGGGGTCCGCCTGGAGATCGATGGTGATCGTCAGAGGTCTGCTCGTGGGCATGGCCTCCGCCCCCTGACCTGAATTAGGCGGTACTTTCAAAAGAGCATCTCCTCAGGACTGAAGTCTCTCCGCCGTCGATACCAGATGCTGTCAGGCCGACGGTCGACCGCGCAGGCAGACAGCACTGCACCGAGCCATTTAGCCCGTCCGGCGGGCTAATCGCTTCCCCCACCTCGTCCACGGAGGCGAACGCGGTAGTCATCAGTTTCATGGTCACGGATCCTTCGGACCTCGGCTCGCTCGCCTCAGTCAGGAACCACTATCTCCGGGTTCCAAAGGACCTCCCATAGATGTAGGTCCGGGTCCTGGAAGTAGCCGGCGTAACCGCCCCAGAACGTGTCCTGTGGCGGCTTGACGATTCGCGCCCCCGCCCTGCGCGCTTCCTCCATCACTTCGTCTACTTCCTTGCGGCTGTTTACGTTGTAGCCGAGGCTGAATTCGGTCGGGCTGGGTGCGCTCTGGGGCAGGCCGGCGTCCCAGGCCAGGTTGCGACGTTCCCAGATCGCCAAGATTAGGCCATCGCGCATCTCGAAGAAGGCAACAGCTCCATGCTCAAACTCGGTGCCGAAGATGCCGCGAGTCGGCAAGCCGGGGCCGTCGCGGTAAAAGGTGAGCGCCCTTTCGAGGTCATCGACCCCGATGGTTATTGCCGTTACTTGCGGCTTCATGTTTCGCCAACCCTTCCATGGTGACCTGTCAAGCCGATCAAATCGCCGCTCATCATGCGTTTGTGCGGTAATTGAGGTAGAGCACGCCGTTGTCATAGGACTCGCAGGCCGCGAGCGAGAACTTTGAGGCCGCCGCCCCAGGCTCGAAAAGCCGCGGACCTTGCCCGCGCGTGAGTGGGTACACGCATAGGTGCAACTCATCGACTAGGCGGTCCGCTAGCATGGCTCGGACCAGCGTCCCGCTTCCGCTGACATAAAGGTCGCCATCTACCTCCTGCTTCAGCCTGCGAATCGCGCCGGCGTCATAAGGCCCGATGACTTTCGAGTTGTTCCAGGTCGGGTTCGCGAGCGTTGCCGAGACGACGTACTTGGCTGTGTTGTTGAAGAACGGCGCTCCGGGATCGTCCTCTACCGTCCGCCTCGACCAAGCGGGCCAGAACATTTCATAAGTAATGCGTCCGAGGAGGATGCCGCGGCAGCGGTCCGTCACCTTGCCGATCGCCTCTCCCATTTTAGGATCGAAACCGTACTCGAATGTCCATGTCGGGGCGTCGATCACGCCGTCGAGGCTCATGAATTCGTGGACTTGTATTGCTCCCATACGTAACCTCCGTCTCATGTAGCTGAGGATGACTGGTCTAGCGTCGCGAATCGAGTCACTGAGTGTTGCTCCCATCGCTGTCACGATCTTGCAGGCCGATGGCGCCTAGGACGGCGGCAGGAAGTCCGGGCTGGTCGAGCGTCGCATTGGGCTGCTCGTAGATGCCGAAGTCAAGCAAGGCTTAGGACCAACGGTCCCTCATGCTGGGCGGAACTAAGGACTTGACTAATCACGACAGGTGGTCACCTGCCCGGCCTTCACGTGCGCGCCCTTGCGTCATGGCTCGTTTAGCTAGAGTAGAGATTGGTCAGAGGATCAGTAAAGGGCCAATCACGGTAGTCCTTGAGTAGTCCAATTTCAGGCACGTAGCATAGGCGCATGGAGGTACACGTCAGCCTCGGCGGACGGGAAAATCTCAGTGCGTCGATCCACAGACAGCTCCGGCAGGCGATACTTGACGGCCGCTTGCGGCCCCGCGAACCGCTACCGCCAACACGAGAGATGGCGCGTCGCCTTAAGGTGGCGCGTGGTACAGTGACGGCGGCTTATGACCGGCTCTGGGGTGAGGGATTCGTGGTCTCGCGGGTCGGCGCTGGCACCTTCGTCAGCGACCACCTTCCACGGGTTGCTCACAACGCTCCGGACAGGCAGCCCACAGGCCCGCTGAGGGCGCGCCCGGTCTGGGAGTCTGTCTCTCTCGCGACTGGGTTCGCGCGTGAGGCTCGCTACGACTTCCGTACGGGACTGCCCGACGCGACGCTCTTCCCGTACGGCGCCTGGCGACGCCTCATCGCGCGTCATATGGTGCCGGAGGCACCCGGCCGTGGTGTCTACGGCCATCCGGCAGGCCACGCGCGGCTACGGGAGGCGATTGCTCGCCACGTTGGCATCTCACGCGGCGTCCAAGCGCTGCCCGAGGACGTTGTGATCACCAACGGCACCCAGCAAGCGCTCGACATCATCGCTCGAGTCATCCTTGAGCCGGGCGATGTCATCGCCGTTGAAGCGCCGGGCTACATGCCGCCTGACATGCTCTTCAGGTCGCTAGGCCTTGCCGTGCGCGGCGTCCGCGTCGACAGGCAGGGCCTCGACGTAGCGGCGCTCCCGGAAACGGCTCGACTCGTCTACGTGACGCCATCGCATCAGTACCCGTTGGGGATGGCGATGTCCCTGCAGCGGCGCCTCGCCTTGCTCTCCTGGGCCGATGCGCATAACGCGGCAATCGTCGAGGATGACTACGATAGCGAGTTTCGTTTCGGCGGCCGTCCAATCGAGCCGCTCCAGACCTTGGACCGCAACGGCCGCGTGATCTACGTCGGCTCCTTCTCGAAGACGATGCTTCCTACGCTACGGCTGGGCTTTGTCGTCGCGCCGCCGGCCCTGCGTGACGCCGTCTACAAGGCAAAGTACGTCACGGACTGGCACTCTGCGCTTCCGGCGCAAGGCGCGCTGGCGGAGTTCATCGACCAGGGAGGGTTCGCCCGCCATATCCGCAAGCTGCGCTCGGTATACGAAAAGCGCCACCACCTCATACGCGCCATCCTGGCCCGCGACTTCGATAAGCAGTTGGAGGTCGTTCCCTCAGCAGCCGGCCTGCATCTCACGGCCCTCGTCCTCGAGCCTTATGCCCACCATACGCCGACGATCGTCAGGCGAGCCGCGGATCTGGGAGTGGAGGTCCACGAACTCTCCCAAGTCGCGGCCCGCGCCAAAGGCCAGC
>DATLYJ010000099.1 GCA_035574915.1 Dehalococcoidia bacterium
CCCCGCACCCGCCAGTGCAGCCCCTCGGGGGCGAAGAGCATGATGAGCATCAGCGCCGAGCCGTACACCACGCCTTGGATTCCCGGAAACGAGTCGCCGAGCGTGGCGTCGAGGACCTCGCTGATCGGCACCATGAGCGCCGCGCCGACAACCGGCCCCCACTTGCTGCCCGCGCCGCCCACCAGGCAGACCACCAGCGTCTGCACGATGACGAGCACGCCGAAGACGGCGTCCGGCGTCACCACGAACAGAATCGCGTGGGCGTAGATGGCGCCGATTAGCGCGGCTGGAGCCGCGCTGATCATGTAGGCGAGCAACTTGCTCCGGAACGTGTCCACGCCGGCCGCCTCCGCAGCCTGCTCGTTCTCCTTGAGGGCCCGCAACGAGTACCCGAGCCTGGACGATTCGAGCCAGTGCGAGAGGGTCAGCGTCCCGGCGAACGCGGCCAGTCCCAGCAGGCTGTAGGCGCGCGGGTCGCTGAACTGCAGGTAGAGCGCGGGATGGTCGCGGACCATCGGGATCGCCACTTCCTGGTAGCCGAGGAAATCCATGAGGATTCGCAGGATCAGGGGGTAGGCCAGCGTCGCCAGGGCGAAGTAGATCCCCGCCAACCGGAATGTCGGATAGCCGATGAACGCCGCGGCCAGGACCGCGAGCGCGACGCCCACCCACATGCCGATCCAAGGGCTCAGGCCCGTCCGAATCGTGAGCAGCACCGTGGTGTAGGCGCCGATGCCGAAAAAGGCCTGGTGACCGAAGGAGGTCTGGCCGCCGTAACCGCTGATGACGTTCCACGCCAGTCCCATCGTCGCCCAAACCAGGGCCAGCGTGAGGACGCGGTGGTGGTAGCGCTCCTGGAGCCAAACGGTCAGCACCAGTCCGACCAGCACGACCAGCCCGACGGGCAAAAGCCCACGCACGCCGGCGGCGCTCCGTACCGCCATCAGACCGCCCGCAGCCGCCGGCCCAGCAGCCCTTGCGGTCGCAGGTAGAGGACCAGCAGGAACGCGACGAAAACGCCCACGTTCTGGAGCTGGAGCGGCAACACCAGGAGCGTCAGCGACTGAACAAGCCCGATCAGTAGCCCCCCCAGAAAGGCGCCCGGAATGCTCCCCAGGCCGCCCAGCACGACGGCGACGAACATCAGGACGATGAAGTTGACCGCCACCGTGGGCTCGATCGGGTGGTACGTGGCCAGCAGGCCGCCCGCCGCCGCCACCAGGGCGACCCCGATGCCGAAAGCCAGGCCATGCATCGTGCGAACACTGATGCCCTGGTACTCCGCCGCTTCCGGGTCGTCCGCAGCCGCGCGAAGCGCCTTGCCCAGGTCAGTCCGAGTCAGGAACGTCCAGACGAGCAGCGCGAGGAGGACCGCCATCACGAAGGCGTACGAGCGGGCCTGGTTGATAAGCACGGGCCCGGCGGTGAATGCCCGGGTCGCGTAGGCGGTCTGGATCGCGCGAGGCGTCGGCGACAGGATCATGCTCGTCGCATTGGTGATGACGAGCGACAGTCCGAGGGTGAGGATGAGCTGGGCGTCCATCTCGCGCTGCGGGTCCCCACGGCCGGTCACGCGCACCAGCAGGACCCGGTGGACGAGCATCCCCAGCAGGAAGAACGGCGGGACGATGAGGAGCGCCCCGGCCAGAGGGTCGACGCCGTAGCCCGTCGCCAGGAAGTAGGTCACGTACATGCCGAGCATCATGAAATCGCCCTGGGCGAAGTTGACGACCCGCATGACGCCGAAGATGAGAGCGAGGCCGATGCTCATCAGGGCATAGATCGCCCCCACGAGCAATCCCGTCACGACGTACTGGACGAGCTCGCTGGCCGGCACCGGCGGCGGCCCCGCGGCGCCGGACTAGCGGGCCGACGGCCAGAGGGGCTTGCGCATCGCGAACTCGGCGGGGGCGACCGTGAAAGGCTCGCCCCCCTGCCACTGGACGATGATCGTGGTGGCGCCGACCCGGCGGCCCCGCTCGTCGTACCGGATTCGGCCGGGGACGAGCGCCGTCGCCGGACCGGAGGTCAGGTCGAGGCGCCCGACCGCGTCGCGGATGGCCCGAGGATCCGTGGACTTCGCCAGCTCGGCCGCCTCCTTGATGATCCAGACGTGGACGTAAGCCATGAGCGAGTCCTGCACCATGAAGGGCTCGCCCGTGCGCTTCTTGAACCGCTCGACCAAAGGCTCCTGCCCCTTCAGGGGATGAGCGCCCACGGAGGACATCACGCCTTCGATCAGGTCCTTGCCCACTGCCTGGACCGTCTCCGGCATCAGCAACCAGACTCCGTTACCCATGATGGGCAGTCGGACGCCGAATTCCTTCATCTTCTGCAGGACCTGGATCGAGTCGGGCAGCGCGGTGGCGCTGAAGAACATCACGTCCGGTTGGGCCGAACGAATCTTCTGGACGACGGGCGTCCCGTCGGCGAGCGGCGGCGTCCAGATCTCGTCCACCACAAGCTCGATCCCCTTCTCGCGCAGGAGCTTCTCCCTCAACGGCTTGAAGAAGAAGACCGAGGCGGCGGTATTGTCGCCGACGATCGCCGCCTTCTTCACCTCCGTCCGGTGAGCCTTCGCCAGCGACAGGAACAGGTCGAGGGCCTGGGCCGCCTGCAAACCTCCCACCGGCGACGTCTGGAACGTGTACTTAAAGCCCCGCTCGGTGATCGAATCCGCGTACGACAACGTGAACCAGGGGACCTGCAGCCGCTCGGCCACCTCGGTGACGCCCAGCGTGAACGAGCTGAGCCAGGCGCCGATTCCCGCGCTGATCTTTTCGCGCCCGAGGACCCGCTGGGCGGCGCTCACCGCCTTCTCCACGGTGTCGCCAGCGTCGGCCTCGCGCAGCACAATTCGGGCCCCGCCCAGGGCCCGGATGCCGCCCTGCGCGTTGATCTCTTCGATCGCCATCTCGGCCCCCATTTTCTTGAGCTGCCCCTGGCGGGCCCAGCGTCCGGACAGAGGCACGACGAGTGCGATCTTCAGTTCTTCGGCGGCCAGTGCCGCGGCCGGGCTGAGCGCGAGCCCAGCGAGCACAAGGGCCAGTCCAACCGCCACGACCGACAGTAGAGTCCCGCGACCATTGCGCAGCACGATCATCGGGCGGCCTCCTCGGCAGGTCGGTATGCCTGCTCGGTGGTCAGGGGAGCGCGTGGGAGCGGGGCGGAGCACGCCGGCAGCGCGCGTCGACGACGGCCGGCCCACAGCACGCGTCAAGGCTCCAGCAGGGGCAGGGCGGCGGCGGCGGCCCGCTGGACGTGGTCCAGCGCCGCGTGGAACGCCGCCTCCGGGTCTCGACGCTCGATCGCAGCCAGCATCGCGCGGATCTCGGCGATGCTCGCCGGCCAGCGCGCGGGAGACGAAAGTGAAACCCGCCGCAACTGCGTGATCCGCGCATTGACCGAGCGGAGGATCGACGGTATCACGCTGTTGCCGGACCCGGCGAAGAGGATGTCGTAAAACTCCTTCTTGATCGCGATGATCCGTTCCACGTCGCCAGCGGCATAAGCGGCCCCCAGTCGCCCCACCGCGGTCCCGAGCGCCGCTACCTGCTCGTCGGTCGCCCGGCTGGCGAACAACCTCGCGGCCAGCGCCTCGAGCACGCCGCGCACCTCGTAGATGCTCTCGGCGTCCCGGACCGTGAGCCGGGCCACCACGAGCCCGCGATTCGGGACGTTGACTACTAGCCCTTCGGCCTCGAGCTGCCGCAGCGCCTCGCGGAGCGAAGCCCGGCTGACCTCCATAAGGGCGCAGAGCTCCTTCTCAACCAGGCGCTGCCCGGCCGCGAATCGCCCGCTGGTGATGGCCGTCCGCAGCGTTTCCACGACCTGCGTCCGGATCGGCGCGGCCACGTGGGCCACGCGCATCGAGTGGTCTCCTCGGGCGGCGCGCTCAGTGGATGGAGCCGCCATCGCCGTCGTGCCTGGGCCTCGCTCGCTCTCGAGCAGACATCGGGTTGAGACGTTTGCGTTGGCCGATATGTATGACATACAATCCGTCACACTGTCAATCAGACAGTCCGACAAGGGTCGGACTGCCGCACCAACCGCAGGAGGGAGTTTCCGAGCATGAACCAGGCACTGTTCGAGCGAGGTCTGGAGATCCGGAAAGCGGTGCTGGGCGCCGAGTACGTCGAGAACTCGCTCAAGACGGCTGACGATTTCAACCGTCCCCTGCAGGAACTGATCACGGAATACTGCTGGGGGGCCGTCTGGGGCCGCGAGCAGTTGCCGCGGAAGATCCGGAGCTTGCTCAATCTGGCGATGCTCAGCGCGCTGAACCGGCCACACGAACTGAAGGTCCACGTGCGCGGCGCCCTGCGGAACGGCGTCAGCCGGGAAGAGATTCGAGAGGTCTTCCTGCAGGTCGCCATCTACTGCGGCGTGCCGGCCGCCGTCGACGCCTTCCGCACCGCCCGGGAAGTCTTCGCCGAACTCGACCGATAAGCGCGCGGGCGGAGTGAGCCGCCCAGGGAGGAGCCCGATGGGAAGCGACTCGTTGGGATTCATCGGGGTCGGCCGGATGGGAGGGCCGATGGCTCTCCGTCTGCTGGACGCCGGTCACTCGCTCTGCGTGTGCGACATCAACCCGGCAGCCGTACAACCACTCGCCGCGCGGGGCGCCCGCGTCGTCGCCACCCCGGCCGACGTTGCGTCGGCGGCCGAGACCGTGTTCGTGAGCCTCCCGACGCCCGACGTCGTCCAGGCTGTGGCCCTCGGCGAGAAAGGGGTGATCCACGGCACGCGGGTCCGCAGATACGTGGATCTCTCCACGACCGGTCCGCGGGTCGCCAGGATTGTGTCGGACGGTCTCGGAGCCCGAGGGATTACGGCCATCGACGCCCCGGTCAGCGGCGGTGTCGCCGGCGCCCGGGCGGGCACGCTCGCGGTCATGGTGTCCGGCCCGAAGGACACCGTCCAGGCGCTGCAGCCCCTACTGGCAATCTTCGGCCGCGTCTTCTTCACGGGTGAGCGGGCGGGCTTGGCCCAGACGGCGAAGCTCGCCAACAACCTGCTGTCGGCGGCGGCGCTGGTCGTCTCCTCAGAAGCGCTCGCCATGGGGGTGAAGGCCGGCCTCGACCCTCGGGTGCTCATCGACATCATCAACTCGGGCAGCGGCCGAAACAGCGCGACCCAGGACAAATTCCCCCGGGCCGTCCTCACCCGAACCTTCGACTTCGGTTTCGCCACCGCCCTGTCCTACAAAGATGTCCGGCTCTGCGTGGACGAGGCCGAGGCGCTCGGCGTGCCGATGGTGGTCGGCGCCGCCGTTCGTGAGATGCTTGCGGTGACCAACGCTCGCTTCGGGCCCGACTCGGACTTCACTTCCGTAGCCAAGGTGCTCGAAGAGTGGGCCGGTGTCGAGATCCGCGGCTGAGCGGAGGTAGACATGGCCAAGTACCGAGCGGCGCTGCCCCAGCTGGGCGGCGATTTCTTCATGACCGACGGCGGGATCGAGACTACCCTCATCTTTCTCGACGGGCAGGACCTCCCCCACTTCGCGGCCTTCCACCTCCTCCGGACGCCGGAAGGCACGGATGCCCTCCGGAGGTACTTCCGGACCTACGCCGAGCTCGCCAAGCGGTTCGACGTCGGCTTGATCCTCGAAACCGCCACGTGGCGGTCCAACCCGGACTGGGGCCGGAGACTCGGCTACAGCGCCGACGCCCTGGCCGAGGCCAACAGGCAATCGGTCCGGCTACTCGAAGAAATCCGGGGCGAGCACGAGACCGACCGGAGGCCGATCGTCATCAGCGGATGCATCGGGCCTCGCGGCGACGGCTACATCGCGGACACGGCCATGTCGCATGCGGAAGCGGAGGAGTATCACCGCGGGCAGGTCGAGACCTTCCGTGACACCGCCGCCGACCTGGTCTCCGCCATCACCATGACCTACGCCGAAGAGGCGGTCGGCATCGCGCGGGCGGCGAAGCGCGCGAACATGCCCGTCGTCATCTCGTTCACGGTGGAGACCGACGGACACCTCCCGACCGGGCAGTCGTTGGCGGACGCCATCCGGCACGTCGACGATGCGACCTCGGGGTACCCGGCGTACTTCATGATCAACTGCGCCCACCCCAGTCACTTCGACCGGGTCGTGCCCGGGGGCGCGTCCTGGACCGCCAGGATCCGCGGCCTTCGAGCGAACGCGTCCCGGATGAGCCACGCCGAGCTCAACGAGGCTTCCGACCTCGACGCCGGCAACCCGGCCGAGCTCGGGCGGGACTACGCCGCGCTCAAGAGGGAGCGGCTCAAGCACCTCAACGTCATGGGCGGGTGCTGCGGTACGGACCATCGCCATGTGGAGCAGATCGCGTCCGCCTGTCTGCCGCTCTTCCGGCGGGTGGCCTGACGACCGGCGCAGCCGAGGCCGGCCGCCGCGCCGGCGACACCGGCGACTACGCCGCCGGCGGCCGGCCTTTCCTGGCGACAGCCAGGAAGACGACGATCCTCCGCTCCTCCAGGTTGCGCACCATGTTCTCCAGCTTGAGCTTCGCGCTCGGTCCCATGAGCAGATGGATGCCGAGCGGCGGAGGACCGGCCACCTTGATCTTCTCGATGGCCGCCGAGAACCACTCCAGCGACTGCCGGGTCTTCTCTTCCCAGTGCGTGATCTCGAACCCGACCGCCTCGAGGATGTCCCGCGCCGTCTCCGGCGTGGCGAGGAAGCTGATCGAGGCCTCTTCGGCCCATGGCACCGGGAATTCGACCGGCGGCCCGTCCCCCTTGAAGATGTCATGAAAGACGAGCTCGCCCCCGGCCTTGAGCACCCGCGCCCCTTGCCCATAGAACGCGCGCTTGTCCTCGATGTTCATCTGCGCGTGCTCGGTCCAGACCACGTCGAACGAGGCGTCGGCGAACGGTAAGTCGAGCGCGTTGGCCTGGCGGAACTCGACCTCTCCTCCGAGGCCGACCAGATCGGCCAGCGCGCGGGCCGCGTTCACGTATTCCCGGGTGAGATCTATTCCGGTCACGTGGCACCGGTACTCGGAGGCCAGGAACCGTGCGGAGCCCCCGAGCCCGCTTCCCACATCGAGCACCCTCAGCCCGGGCCGCAGGGCGGCCCGGTTTGCCAGCTCGATGGTCGCCTCCCGGCCCCGGATGTGGAACTCGTCTACCGGCGCGAGATCGGAGGGCACGAGCCGTGTCATGTCTTTGCCCATCGCCTGAAGCGTGCGAAGAATACGCTCCAGCACCTCGCCGTGCCCGTAGTGGCGCTCGACGGTCTCGGATATCCGGTCCATTGCGCCTCCGACCTGAACTCCGCTATGCGGCCGCCTGGTCGCGTCAACGGCCGACCAATGCAGGTGGCTTCCGACGCACCGCGAGACGGTGCAGGTTGTCGCCGGCAGGACCCTCCCCTACCAGGTGCCGCGGCATGCTAGCACGTCGCCGCCAGGGCTCGGAAATGCCCTGGCCGTCCCCGTGAGATCGCCTCCGTCGAGCGCCGGCGGATGGTACCGTCGAGGCGAATGCCGCTCCAGAACCGAGTCACGCCATTCGGCGACATCGTGGCCCTCGACGGCCGCGGGCTGCTCATGGGCAACCGCGGCATCCTGCACGACGCGCGACGCCGGATCGTCCGCTACGCGCAGGGGCGGCGCTGGATCGCGTGCCGTACGAGCTATCGCAACCGGCGGCGCCAGCTGATGCGGCCGGGCTCGTACACGGAGCTCTTCTTCCTGGACGAAGCGACCGCGCTGGCCGCCGGGCACCGGCCATGCGCCGAATGCCGCCGCACGGAGTACACGCGGTTCGTGGCGACCTGGACAGCGTGCTTCCCGGGCGAGCCCGCGTCAGCGGACGCGATCGACCGACGGCTCCACGCGGACCGGATGGCCGGCCCGGGCGTGAAGCGCACGTACACCGAGGACATCGGCCGGTTGCCGGAGGGGACGTACGTGGCCCCCGACGGCGCGCCCTGGCTCCTCTGGGACGGCGCGCTCCTCGCCTGGTCGGCGGGCGGCTACACGGAGCGCCGCCCGCTGCCGCGGGGCGTGGTGACCGTCCTGACGCCGCGATGCCTGGTCGCAGTGGTGCGCGCCGGCTACGCGCCGGCGGTGCACCCCACCGCCGCGACGCGCTCAGGCTGACGGCACTCCGCCGCGCCTTCGAGCTCGCCGCCGCGGGCTACCGCGTCGGGCTGGTCGAGCGGCGCTGAACGCCGGGGGCCGCGGTCCGCCGCCGGGACGGGCCGGGCGCCTGCGAGCGTCGTCCAGCGTCCGATCAGCGCCGGCTCGCCTGACGACGCTCCCGGCGGTTCT
>DATLYJ010000100.1 GCA_035574915.1 Dehalococcoidia bacterium
ATTGCCCGCCGCATGTCGCAGTCGAAGCGCGAGGCGCCGCACTACTACCTCACGCTGGACGTGGACATGACCGAAGCGCTGCGAATGCGGGCGCAGATCAACGAGGGGTTGGGCGAAAGCGGCCGCGTGAGCGTCAACGACCTCCTCATCATTGCCTGCACGCGCGCCCTGCAGCAGCACCCGAACTTCAACTCCTGGTGGGTCGAAGACCACCTGCAGGTCCACGGCCGCATCAACATCGGCATCGCCATCGCCCTGGAGGACGGCCTCATCGCGCCCGCCGTGCTCGACTGCCAGGCGAAGCCGCTGACGCAGATCTCGCGAGAGGCTCGCGACCTTGCGGAGCGCGCCCGCAGCGGCGGCGCGCTCTCGCCGGAGGAGTACACGGCTGGCACCTTTACCATCACGAACCTGGGCGCCTTCGGCGTCGACTCCCTGATCGGCATCATCAACCCGCCCCAGACGGCGATCCTCGGCGTAGGCCGCGTCCAGGAGCGGCCGGTTGTGAAGGACGGCCAGGTGGTCGTACGCTCGATGATGACGCTCGCTCTCTCGGCGGACCACCGCGCGACGGACGGCGCCGAAGGCGCGCGCTTCCTGGCGACGCTAAAAGACCTGCTCGAGAAACCGGCCCTGATGTTCGTCTAGGAGCCAGCGAAAGGTCGCCGGCCTGCGCTCGCAGTCCTGGCCTGCTGAGATGCTGGACTGCCGGGCGCCGCGCTCAGTGCGTTTCGGCGGCCTCGTTCAGGGCACGGATGCGACGGGCGAGGATCGGCAGCATTGCGACGGCGACGCGCGAGCCCGGTGCATTCAATTCGGCGTTGAAGTCCCACTTCGTGAGGACCAGGCACTCGCAATCGTCCTTGGCGCGGGCGCTGGCGTTCCTCACCTGGTTGTCGAAGAGCGCCATTTCGCCGAAGAAACCGCCCGGCCCGTGAGTGTAGATGACGTGCTCTTCTGGCTTGCCCAGCCCGCGGACGATTTCGACGTGTCCCTTCGAGACGACGTAGAAGGCGATACCGAGGTCGCCTTCCCGGACGATGATGTCGCCCTTCTTGTACTCACGCTTGACTGTGACCTTGGCCAGCCGGGTAAGGTCCTTGCGCGGCATCTCGGAAAAGAGTTCGACCTGCTGCAGGGTATCTTCGACGGCCATCGCACCTTCCTGAAAAGGGCGCGTCCGTCCGCGCCCAACTCCTGTCCCCGTTCAAGCAGACGCATTCTATGCAGACCGATCTGCCTGGGCAACCCTCATCCGTCCCCGGCCGCTCGAAATCAGGGCGCGGCAAGCCGCAATTCAGCCACCGGATTGCAGAAACCAGGGTGATTACCTCTAAACTGCAACCCGGTTTATGCCGAAGTACCTGGAGGGCGATCTCCAGCAGGCAAGGAAGGCCGCCTTGCACATTCATCCTCACTCGCTTCCCTTTGTCCCGGGTCTCGGGTTGCACTGCCCGCAGATGGGCGCCTCGATCGACGCCGATGCTACGGCCGCGTGGAGGCCCGGGAGATGAGGACACCGGGACGCGCCACGCCGCGAGCTGGCCGTGGCGCCGCCCTGGACCGCGCCCAGTTGGAGGCCCTCCTCGAGGCAGCCTTCGGTCCGGCCCCACGCAACCCCGACGACCTCAGGATCGAAGTCGACCTCCTCGACCGTCAGGCGGCCGCGCTGGCGGAGATCGCGAACCGCCGAAGGCGCCGCTTCGGCCCTGATGAGGTCGAGCTCATTTTCGACGCCGTCGGAGAGTTCGCCGGCTATGAGGTCGCGGAGATGGCGGGTGTCGACCTGTCCGATCCAGAGGCCACGGTGCCGGCCCTGACGGCCTCCAGGCTGCGGGCCCTCATCGCGGGCGCTGCCTCGGCGCAGGGTGCTTCCCTCGAGGACCTCCTGGCCACGGTGTCCGAAGGCATCGCCGCGGAGCGCGCGCGCCTCGAGGCCGCGCTCGCGGCATTCGGGCGCGACCGCGAGGCCGGGCAGGAGGGTAACGCCGGAGGGAGCGCTTGAAGGTCGCTTTGCGCCGGTCCGCGGAGCCGGCCAGCAGCCCCTCGGTCCTGGCGGCCCTCGCGCGCGCCATCGTCAGCGACCTGGAGATGCCGCTGGCGGTGGTCCATGCCGCCTGCGGTGCCGCGAGGGCCTCCGCAGCGTCAAGCCGCGGAATCGAGGGCCTGCTGGAGGGCATCGAAACCGCAGTGCGCACGGTCAAGGCGGACGCCGCAGAAGTGCTGCGCCTGGCAGGCGGAGACCGCTAGGCGGCACGGCAGAACACAGTCAGGGAAAAGAAAGAGGCCCGCCGCGCGGCGGGCCTCTTCATAGCCGGGCCGGCTAACGGCTGCCCCTCAGGCGCGGGTCGAGGACGTCGCGCAGGGCGTCACCGAGCAGGTTGTAGGAGAACACCACGATGCCGATGGCAATGCCGGGGTAGATCGCCAGTCCGGGAGCGGTGCGCATGTACTCGCGGCCCTGGAGGCTGAGCATCTGGCCCCAGCTCGGGAATGGCGGCGGCAGGCCGTAGCCGAGGAAGCTCAGGCTGGCTTCCAGAAGCACTACGCCTCCGAGCCGGATCGTAGAGCCGAGGATGATCAGCGCCATCACGTTCGGCAGCACGTACTTCATCATGATCCGCCTGTCGCCGGCGCCGATCACGCGGCCGGCCTCGATGTACGGGCTGGCCATGATCGATAAGACCTGGCCCCGGATGATGCGAGAACCGGGTGGCCCGCCGAGGACGCCGATCACGGCGATCATCTGCCAGAGGCCGGACCCGAAGATGCCCAGCACGGTGATGATCACGACCAGGCCGGGAAGCGCCTGGAAGATGTCGACCAGACGCTGTGAGATCTTGTCGACCCAGCCGCCGTAGTAGGCGCTCATGATCCCGATGGTTGCGGCTATCGCCTCACTGATGAGGACGGCGCCGAAGGGGACGATGATCGACACGCGGGCGCCGTAGATCAGGCGGCTCAGGATGTCCCGGCCCAGCTCATCGGTACCCAGGAGATAGGTCGACGAGGGAGACTCCAGCCGGTCGCGCAGGTGGTTCTTGTCGTACTTGAAAGGCGCGACAAGGCCGGCCACGTAGGGTACGGGCTTACCCTCCGCGGCGGTAATCGCCGTCGAGACCGAGTCGTAGCCGCCGCCGAAGGGCGTCCCGGCGACGTGATAGATGAAATTCGCGGTCACCGGCACCAGGTCGCCGATGATCATCAGGGCGAAGACGATTAGCCCGCAGATGAAGCCCAGGGGCTTCCGCCTGGCGAAGGAGGCGAGTCCGGCGAAGACGCGGGCGGGTAGCGGGCGCTCTCGTTCCTGTCTCCAGCCCTCTATCTCCGCGATTCCGCCGAGTTGTTGTACGGCCATAGTCGTTCCTCCGTCCCTACCCGGCTACCTGTAACGGATCCTGGGGTCCAGGAATGAGTAGCTGATGTCCACCAGTAGCACCGAGAAGATGAGCAGCGTCGCGAAGACCAGGTTCAGGCCCTGGACCACGGGATAGTCGCGGATGTTCACCGAGTCTACCAGGTAACGCCCCATGCCCGGGATCACGAAAATCTGCTCGAAGATCACGGTCCCGGCGATGATCCCGGGAAGGCCCACGCCTATCACCGTCACCACGGGAATGAGGGCGTTGCGCAGCGCATGTTTGTAGAAGACCGTGGCGTTGCTGAGCCCCTTCGCGTGCGCCGTGCGCACATAGTCCTGGCGCAACACCTCCAGCATCTGCGTGCGCACGAGGCGGATGAGGCCGCCGCTGGGCGTCAATCCGATGATCAGCGCCGGCGTCGCCATGATCTTGAGGTGCGCTATCGGGTCCTCGGTGAGGGTCTTGAACTTGATCGGCGGCGCCCAGTTGAACCAGATCGACCCGAAGGTGATGACGAGGACGGCGATCCAGAAGCCGGGCACGGCGTTCAGGAGGATGGCCGCCGTCCGGAGCCCATAGTCGGGGAACTTGTCCTGCTTGACCGCGGCCCACACGCCCATGGGCACGGAGGCCGCGATCGCCGTCGCCTGTGCCCACAGGCCCAGCTCGAAGGAGATCGGAACGCGCCGTTTCATCTCCGAAGTGACGCTGCGGCCGTTATGGAGCGACTTGCCGAGGTTGCCCTGGAGCACGCCGGAGAATTTCTTCTCGGTGCAGTCACCCTGAGAGTTGCGCTTGAGGCACGTCGGCCAAAGGCCCATGTACTCGAGGTACTGCTGCGGGATGCTAGAGCTGAGGCCCAGCTCCCGCTCCAGGTTTTTGCGAAGCTGGGGGTCGTTGCGCCCGAACTCGCCGACAATCGTGTCGATAACGTCCTGGGGAAGGATCACCCGCAGGCCAACGAAAGTCAGGATCGAGACGCCGATCAGGGTCGGGAGTGAGAGGATTAACCTCTGCATTATGTAACGTTGCACTCTACGCGACCTCCTGTCTCGGCCAGCCCGTCCGGCAACGCGCCAGCCAGCGTCAGCTACGTGCGGTAAGTAAGGCTATCTATACTGCCTGGCCTCCCTGCTGGCAATACCTGAAATGGATTACCACAATGCGCAGGCCTCTCGGCGCAGGCCTCTCGGATCGTACGTTTGCGAACGTGCGCAGGGATTCACGGCGCATCCTAACATGAGGTCGCGCTGACAGCGGGCACTTGACGGCGCAGGGCAGCGCGCCGAACACGGCGGACCTCCACAGGCCTGAGACCGTCTCGCGCGGCGTTCATCCGCAGGGCGGCGATGCGCTCCCGGTCCGCCGTCGCGCCACGGAGGTTTAGGAACAAGGGAGGCGCTGGCATGGCGCTGGCGCATCTTACCCGCCATGCCCCGCGGGCGCGATGGCCGAAAGGCCGCCGTTTGCGATAATCGCTCAAAGCCCCGAGCAGACCTCTTTGGGAGAATGGAGCCGACCGGCATGCCGATGAATATCAGCTTCCAGAAGCACACCCTCAAGAACGGGCTCGACGTGATCCTGCACGAGGACCACTCGATCCCGATGGTCGCGGTGAACATCTGGTATCACGTGGGCTCACAGAACGAGGTGCCCGGGCGTACGGGCTTCGCCCACCTCTTCGAGCACGTCATGTTCGAAGGGTCGAAGCACCACAACAAGGAGTACTTCGAGCCGCTGCAGGAGGCCGGTGGCAACATCAACGGCTCTACCAGCACGGACCGCACGAACTACTACGAAAACGTGCCCTCGAACTACCTCGAGCTGGCGCTCTGGCTAGAGTCCGACCGCATGGGCTTCCTGCTCGACGCGCTGGACGAGCGCAAGTTCGAGATCCAGCGCGATGTGGTGAAAAACGAGCGCCGCCAGAGCTACGAGAACCGGCCCTACGGGATGGCGGGCTGGGAGATCCGCAAGGCGCTTTTCCCGCCGAACCACCCCTATCACTGGCAGACCATCGGCTCGCAGGAGGACCTCGACGCCGCGACGCTGGAGGACGTGAAGGACTTCTTCCGCCGCTTCTACGCGCCGAACAACGCCAGCCTGGCGATCGCCGGCGACATCAACCCGGAGGAGGCGCTGAAGCTGGTCGAGAAGTACTTCGGCGACCTGCCGCCGGCCCCGCCAGTGCCGAGGCTGGAGCGCTGGACGCCCCGCCCAGACCACGAGATCCGTGTGAACCTGCTGGATCGCGTGCAGCTCGAGCGCATCTTCTTCTCCTGGGTCACGCCGCCGCGCTTTGACCCCGACGAAGCTCCGCTCGACGTGCTCGTCTCCATCCTGGGTGAGGGCCGGAGCTCGCGCCTGCACCGCTCGCTGGTGTACGAGAAGCAGATCGCGCGCGAGGCCAGCGCCTACTACGCCGCGATGGAAATCGCCGGCGAGTTGCGGATGGACGCCACTGTCGCGCCCGGACACTCGGTCGACGAGGTGGAAGCCGCGCTCCTCGCCGAGGTGCGCCGCATCCAGGAAGAGCCTCCATCCGAGGAGGAGGTGCAGCGCGCCGTCAACCGCCTCGAGGCCTATTACGTGCGTCAGCTCGAGAGCCTCGGCGGATTCGGCGGCCGCGCCGACCTCCTCAACTACTTCAACGTCCTCGCCGGTGACCCCGGGCGCATCAACTCAGACTTCGACCGCTACACCCGGGTGTCACCAGAGGACGTCCGGCGGGTGGCGAGGGAGTGGCTCACCGAGGGGCGCGTGCGCCTGGTGGTGCGGCCGAAGCCCGAGCTCGCGCCCCTGCCGCCGAAGGTCGACCGCAGCGTGAAGCCGCCGCCGGCGCCTCAGCCGGCTTTCCTGCCGCCCACGCCGCAGCGGATACCGCTCGCCAACGGGCTCGACCTGGTGATCATCGAGAAGCACGAAGTACCCACCATTGCCTGCGCCGTCTACTTCCCGGGCGGCGCGGTCATCGACCCCGAGGACCGGGCCGGCCTGGTGTCTTTCACGGGGCGTCTGCTGACCGAGGGGACGAAGACGCGGACGAGCACGCAGATCGCGGAGGAGTCCGAGTTCATCGCCGCCCGGCCCAACGTCGGCGCGGACCGCGAAAACCAGCTCGTCACGGTCGAGGCGCTGACGAAGCACTGGCCGAAGGCGCTCGAGATCATGGCCGACGTTATCCTCAACCCGACCTTTCCGGAGAACGAGGTGGAGCGGGTGCGGCGCGAGCGCCTGACCGACCTCCGCCGCATCAAGGACGACCCGAACGCCATCGCCGACCGGGTGGAGGTCGGCCTGCTGTTCGGCCGTCAGACGCCGCACGGTCATCCCATAGGCGGCTGGGAGGAGTCGGTCGCGGCGATAACGCTGCCGGAGATGGTGGACACGCACGGCCGCGCCTTCCTGAATAACCGGCCTTCGGTGGTGATCGTCGGTGACATCAAGGTAGAGGAAGCTGCCAGGCAGATAGAGGGAGCATTCGCCGGCTGGCGCGCGGCGGCGCCCCCGAAGCCGCCCGCGCAAGAGTTTCCGGAGCCCTCGGGCGTCACCATCTATCTCATCGACAAGCCGGGCGCGGCTCAGTCTGTCATACGCGCCGGGCACCTCTCGCTGCCGCGCCCGAACCCGGACTACTTCCCGCTTGTAGTGATGAACATGGCCTTCGGCGGCCAGTTCACCGCCCGGCTCAACATGAACCTGCGCGAGGACAAAGGCTACAGCTACGGCTACCGCTCGCGATTCGATTGGCGCTTGTCCCGCTCGGTCTTCTCCGCCGGCGGCTCTGTGCAGACGGCGGTGACCAAGGAATCGATCATCGAGACCTTGAAGGAGTACGAGGACCTGCACGGCAGGCGGCCGATCACGGAGGAGGAGTTCGAGAAGGCGAAGCTGGGGATTATCCGCGGCTATCCGCCGACCTTCGAGACGCCGGGCCAGGTGTTGCGTCGCCTGCTGGACGTCGTGCACTTTGGGCTGCCTGACGACTACTTCACGACCCAGGTCCAGCAGCTCGAGGCGGTCACGCTGGCCGACGTCCGGCGCGTGGCGGCCGAGCACGTCCATCCGGACCGGCTGACCGTCCTCGTCGTCGGCGACCTCGCCGTCATCGAGCCGGGCATCAGGGAGCTCGGGTATCCCGTGGTGCTGCTCGATCACGAAGGACGGCCGCTGGAGTAGATCGCGCTTCCGGAACCTGATCAAGGGGCCGGAGGTCTTGAAGACCTCCGGCCCCTGGTCGCTATTTTGCCTGGGCTGACTGGCTTGCCCGTTTCCGCCGTCGGAGTTCGTCTCCGTGGATGTTGGCCTCTTGGCCCTCTGCCGCGGACTTGGGCTATGTGATTCGCCCTGCCCCTGGTGGCGACAGGGCAATCAATTGTCCACCTGCCACACCTGGAAGGCCGTACGGATTGACCTCGCGTCCGTCATCATTTTTCAACCCTTCCGGCCATAACCTAGACCAGCGACACCAGGTGAAACAGGGCCATTCGGCCCGAGTGCGGCTGACCCCCTCAGGCGCCTCGCGGACGGCCGGCGAAGCGCTGCAGCTCGCGGGCCAGGTCCAGGGGCATCGTGACAGCGCGCCGCTCGTACTCGCCCCAGGCCTCGCGCGGCACACGCCACATAACTTCGAACTCGATGCCGTCGGGGTCGGCGCCGTAGAGGGACTTCGAGACGCCGTGGTCGCTCATGCCGCGAAGCGCGCCCAACTCGCCGAGCGAGCGGGCGGCTTCCGCCAGCTCCTCGATCGTCTCGACTTCCCAGGCGAGGTGGTAGAGGCCCACGTTGCCCGGCACTACCTGGCCGCCGCGTGCGCGGAAGAGGCCGAGGTCGTGGTGGTTCGCGCCGCCAGCAGCCTTCATGAAGATGGCGCTGTCTCCCATGCGGTCCACCACCTCGAAGCCGAAGGCGTTTTCGTAGAAGCGGGCAGACCTCTCCGGATCGGAGACGAAGAGGACGGCATGATTGAGGTTGGAGATCCTTGCCATGGGGGCCTCCGTCGCGGTTCGGGGTGCGTTCCCACCCAGCGTACCAGAGCAGGGGTTACTTCTCCGGCGGCTCCGGGTCCGGGATGGCGCGCAGCGAGAAGCCGAACTCGGCGCCGCCGCCCTCGCGCGGCTGCACCCAGATCCGCCCCCCCTGCGCTTCGATCACCCGCTTGCAGACCGCGAGGCCGACGCCAACACCCGAGGCCCAGGCGCGCGCCGCCTCCGAACGGAAGAACGGGGTGAAGATGCGCTCCCGGTCCTCCAGGGTGATGCCTATACCCCGGTCCAGGACGCGCACCCCTGGCTCTTCCGATCCCGTCACCACCACTTCGACCGGCTGGTCGCCTCGGCTGTACTTGATGGCGTTGCTCACCAGGTTCTCCATGACGAGCTCGACGTAGGTCGCGTTGCCCATTACCGGCGGCACGTCGCCCTCACGGCGCAAGCTGATCTCCCGGCCGCGGTTGCGCTCACGAAGAGACGTGATGGTCCTCTGGGCGACGCTGGCGAGGGGCACCGGCTCCAGCTCCAGCTGGCCAGCATCGAGCTTCGTCATCAGGAGCAGGTTCTCGATTATCCGTTGCAAGCGCGCCGTCTCGCTGACGATGTCTTCGAGCAGCAGGCGGCGGTCGGCGTCGGAGATCCGCTCGTACCGCTCGCTCAGGAGGCGGGAGCCGCCGTAGATGGTAGAGAGAGGCGTGCGCAGTTCGTGCGAGATGAGGCTCAGGAACTGGTCCTTGAGGGCGGCGGACTGGCGGATCGCCTCCTCGGCAGCTTTCTGCGCCGAGATGTCCCGCGCGATCTTGGAGGCGCCGATGATGCGGCCGCTGTGGTCGCGGAGGGGCGAGATGGCATCCGAGATCGGTACGAGCGTGCCGTCCTTGCGAAGCCGCACGGTCTCGTACGGCTCGACGCGCTCCCCGGCGCGGATGCGCGCCAGGATGCGGTCCTCCTCCTCCTGGCGCTCCTCCGGGATCAGCATGCGGATCGACTTGCCAATCGTCTCCTCGGCCGTGTAGCCGAAGAGCCGCTCGGCCCCGGGGTTCCAGGACTGGATGATGCCGTCGAGGTCCTTGGAGATGACCGCGTCGTCGGACGACTCCACTATGGCCGCGAGGCGGAGCGCGGCCTCCGCGGCGCGGCGCGACTCCGTGACGTCGACGAAGATGCCGAGTGCGCCACGCACCTTCCCCTCGGCGTCATGGAGGGGGGACGCGTACTCGAGGAGGCTCAGCCTGGCGCCGTCCCCGCGCACCAGCTCATATTCGAGGTCCGCCAGGTAGACGTCCTCGCGTGCCGCCCGTTGCATCGGAAGCTGCTCGGGCGGCACTTCGATTCCATCCTTGTACAGCCGGAACGGGAGGTCCTGGCCACCGGGACCGCTGAGGGACGCATCCGCGCCCTCGCTGATGCCGAGCATCCTTGCCCCGGCGCGGTTCACCGTTATCCGGGACGCTTCCGGGTCGTGCGCCACGGCGATGGCGATGGGCACGACGTCGAATAGGGTTTCCAGCTCTTCCACGCGCCGCTGCAGCTCTTCGGTCAGCCGGCGCCTCTCCTCCTCGGCGCGGCGCCGCTCGCTGATGTCTCGTTTGATACCGACGTAGAACAGGGGCCGGCCCTGGCCGTCTGTGACCGCAAAGGCGGAAAGGTCGACGTCAACCTCCTCGCCCGTACTGGTGCGGCTGACGACGTCGGCGCGGAACCGGCCCTTCGCCTGCAGTTCGCCTACCACCCGCTCGAAGGTCTCCTGCCCCAGGTGCAGGGCCGGCGTCTGCCCCTGCAGGTCCTCGTCCGTGTAGCCCGTGAGCCTCGCGTGCGCGGAGTTCTGCTCGTGGTAGTAGCCGTTCGGGTCGATGATGGCAATGCCCTCGAAGGAGTTCCGGAAGATGGCCTCGTAGAGCGCGCGGCGCTCCTCGGCGTGCTTCCGCGCCGTGATGTCGCGCGTAAAGCAACGGCTGTGCACGAACTCTCCCTCTCGCCACAACCCGCTCGAGTCGATCAACACGTGCCGAATGGAGCCGTCCTTGCATCGGAGCCGCGCTTCATACTCGCGGACCACCTCGCCACGCCTCAGCCGGGCGAGAATGTCATCGATCGCCTCCCGATCGACGTGGAAGTCGGCAACGTGGCGCCCTACGTACTCTCCTTCCGCATAGCCGAGGAGGTCCAGTTCCGCCTGGTTGGCCCCGATAATCCTGCCTTCGCCGTCGACCCAGTGCAGGGCGACGGCCGCATTTTCGAAGAAGTCACGCAGGTTCTCTTCGCTCTCACGCAGGGCCTCGACGTGCCGCCGGTGCTCTTGCTGGTCGAGGCCGAAGGCCACCTGCGTGGCGATGGTGCTAGACACGGCAAGCTCGTCAGCGCCGAAGTCGTGCGGCGCCGGATAGTAGAGCATGAACTTGCCCAGGAGGCGGTCGCCGATGGTGAGGGGAATGAAGGCCAGGGCGCGGATCCCTTCGTGCTGGATGACGGGGAGGAATGAGGAGAGGGACGGCTCCAGGAGGACGTCCGGGACCAGCACCGGCTGCGGGTCGACCGCATCCGGGCTCCAGGGTGTGTGCCCTTCCACCGCGCGACGGTAGCCGTCCGAAAGGCCGCGCCAGGCCTTGAAGCGCATGACGCCATCGGGGTCGAAGAGAACTATCGAGGAGCGGGTGACGTCCAGGCTCTCCGAGAGACAGTGGAGGGCGGACTCGTAGATCTCCTCCGGCTGCCGCGCTTTGGCGATAGCGCTGGTGAGGCGGTGGAGCGGCTCGGGCCGCAGATAGGACTTTGACCGTCCGGAGCGGACTTCGAGGGCCATGTAGTCGTTCCAGTCTAACGCGATGTCATATTGCGGCGCCGTTTAGACCGGGCGACCCGGCATTGCATGACCGCATATGTAGAGGACCTCGCGGTGTCCTCACGCTTGCGCGCTCCCCCTCGTGCGCTCGATGACTTGACGCACAGTCCGGCTGAGGTCGGCGGGGTCGAAGGGCTTAGCAATGGCTCCGTTCGCGCCCAGTTGGGCCCTCGCCGCCTCGGCGCCGTAGGCGGACACGATCACTACGGGCGTGTCGATGCCGCGCTGGCGGAGCTCGGCGTAGAAATCGCGCCCGTCCATGCCCGGCATCTCCAGGTCCAGGAGCACCAGGTCGAACTTGGCGCGCTCGGCAAGGTCGAGGGCGTGCGCCGCGCCCGTGGCCGTGGTCACGGCGTAGCCGGACGCGGTGAGCAGGATGCGCAGGAGGGTGAGGAGAGAGGTGTCGTCATCGATGACGAGGACCGAATACGGCGGCTGCGGCTGCGTCTCGCTGGTCCACATCCGGGCCACCGTGGAAGACCACTCCAGGCGAAAGGTCTGCTGTAAGGGCGGACTAGGCAACTACGGCACCCTCCGTCCTCGGCAGCTCGTCGGCAGGCTCTCCGGCCGGCGCCAGCGGCACGCGGAACCACACGTCCAGCCCGCCGCCGGGGCGCCCCTCGGCCTTGATCTCGCCGCCCAGGCTCTCGACCAGCCGGCGGCAGACGGCGAGACCTATGCCCTTCCCAGGCGCCTTCTTTGCTACGCCGGGTGAGCGGTAGAAGCTCTCGAAGATGAGCGCGAGCTCCTCAGGCTTCACGCCCGGCCCGCGGTCAAGGACGTGGAACTCGGCGGCGCTCCCTCTCTCTTCCACCCTGACCTCGATCGGCAATTGCGGCGGGGCGTACTTCGCGGCGTTACTCAACAGGTTGTACAGGACCTGGCGCAGGCTGGTCTGGTCCGAGCGGATGAGGCGCCCGGCGAGCCGGTTGTCGACCCTCACATCCCTGTCGGGGTGGCTGCGCTGCAAGTCCTCGCAGGCCTCCTGGACCAGGTTGTCGATGACAATTTCGGCCCTCTCCGGCTCCCGGCCCATCTCCACCCGTGCCAGAAGGAGCAGGTTCTCGATGAGGTGGACCATCTTGTCAGCCTCCGCCTCGATGTTGTGGAGCAGCTCGGCTCGCGCTTCCGCCGGCAGGTCGCGGCTGGGGTCGTTGAGCAAGCGGGCGCCGCCGAAGATTGTCGTCGTCGGGGTACGCAGCTCGTGGGAGACGATGCCCAGGAACTCGTCCTTGGCCTCGTTAGCACGGGCAAGCTCATCGCGCGCCTGCTGAGACTCCCGGTACAGTCTGGCGTGACCAACGGCAAGGCCGGCACGGCTGCCGAGCTCTTCCAGTAACGCCAGGTCGAGCGTCGTGTAACTGCGGCGGGACTCCGCCGTTACGAGCGTAATCGTGCCGACGATGCCTTCGCGGCTCCGCAGCGGTACGGAGATGTACGACGTGAAGCCGACGGCCCGCAGCAGGGCGAGGTGCTCCTCGTCCAGGGCGGCTTCGGCCAACAGGTCATCCGGGATGCGCTCGACGAGCTCGGGTTCACCGGTCCGGAAGACCCTGTAAACGCCGCGCTGGTCATTGAGTTGCACCGGATAGCGCTCGTAAAGCTCCCGGGCCCAGGCGATGCGCGCCGGATCTTCGTGGGCGATGGCGACGGGCTTCAGCTCGCCGTCCTCCTCCAGGTGCACGGCGCACCAATCGCCGACATCGGGCACGAGTACGCGGGCGAGCCGGGCAAGGGTCTGCTCATAGTCAAGGCTTTCGCTGAGCAGGGCCGTACTTTCGGCCAGGAAGCGCAGGTCCTTCTCCCGGGTCGCGATTGCCCGGCTCATGTTCTCCAGCGCCCCCTGGAGGACCAGCACGTCCCTGTCGTCGGCGCGCGGGAGGGTCGCGGGCTGCTCGCCGCGCTCGATCTGGGCCGCCCAGGATGCCAGCCGCCTCAGCGGCGTGGAGAGCCGGGCCGCGATGACGACGGCGGCAGCTAGCGCCGCCGCGAACGTGACCGCAACGATGAGCAGTGAGCGCACGAAGTCGCTGTTCAGCGGGCCTTCGATGGCGGATGAAGGCCGCGTCAGGCCGACGACCCAGCCCGTCGTCTCGACGGGCGCGAAAGCGCCGTAGCGCTTGCCGTCATCCACGGGCGTCGGCTTGTCACGCACCAGCACCGTCTCGCCGGCAGCGGCGCGCTGGTACTCGGGCGCGGAGGATATCTCGAAGGTCGGCGTCTCAGGGCCTCCCCGCAGGGTACTGATCAGGACGACGCCGTTGTTGTCGATCAGGGTGACGTTCGTGTCGGGCGCTAGCTCCCGCGGCAATCTGGAAGCGAGCTGGGGCGGGTAGAAGGCGATGAACAGGTACGCCAGCGGTTCGCCGCGCGTGGACTTCACCACGCGGCCGAAGGCGAGGGTCGTCTGCCCGGTCAGCTGGCCGGCAAGGGCGCCGGACCATACCTTTTCGGCGCCATCCCGGAGTGCGGCGAAGTAGCCACGCGACGAGACATCGAAGCCGACGTTGCCCGTAGTGCCGGCGATGACCCTGCCTTCGAGGTCCGTCAGGAAGATCGACCGCACGTTGTAGCTGCGGGCGAGGTCTCTGAAGTAGGTGCCGAAGGTTGGCTGGTCCAGCGAGACGCCCGCTTCAGCCGCGGCGGCAAGCGTGACGGAGGCTGACTCCGCGAAGGTCTCCATATCGCGGGCGAAGCTGTTCAGGCTGGCGGCAACGGTGTGGTCCAACGCCTCGAGGTTCGCGACCGCAGTGTTGCGGCGCTCCTCGAGGTTCTCCAGATAAGTAACGACGACTGCGACGAAAATGGGCACGAAGAGGAGAAAGAGGGCGATGGAGAGACGCGTGAGCAGGCTCCACGGCCTTCGGCCGCGTGCCAAGCTAACATCGCCCCGATCAGTCGTGTCGGGCATCGGTCAAGTTTGAGGCAGTCCGGGCCTCAGTTGAAGGCAACGGGCATTGCAGGAACATATACTCGATGCCCCTGCATGTGTAGATACGGTG
>DATLYJ010000101.1 GCA_035574915.1 Dehalococcoidia bacterium
GGACGTGCGCTCGCATTTTGCTAGGGGCGCTGGATGTTATACTGCGCTACCACCTATACACTGCGTTCGGGACACAGAAGGAGGCGGGGCATGACCACAGGTACCACGAGCGTCGTAACCGCGGAGCGGTTTGCCCAGGGCATCGACTACAAGACCTGGATGGAACAGATCGACCGCAACCAGCAGCGTTTCGTCGAGAACTACGAGGGCTTCAACCCCGACCCGGCAGACATCGAGCGGATCCGCTCGCTCGTCGCCCGCGGCGCGACGAAGTGCCTTGCGCTCGGAGAGGCCTGGTGCCCGGACGTATTCCGCGGGCTGCCAGTCATCGCAAAAGTCGCCGAGCAAACGGGCATGGAGCTCCGGATCTTCTTCCGCGACCAGAACCTGGACATCATGAACGAATTCCTGAAGCGCGGCGAGTTTCAGTCCATCCCGACCCTGGTGTTCTACACCGACGACATGAAGTACCTGGGCCACTGGATCGAGCGGGCCCAGAAGGCCGTCCAGGAGATGCCGCAGCTCACGGCCATCAGCTCGAAACTTCGCGACCCGGAGATCTCCCAGGAGGACCGCCAGAAGTACATGGCGGAGTACGCCGCCTTCCAGAACGGCCCGGTCTGGCGCGGCTGGCAGCACGCCCAGGTCAAAGAGATCATCGAGCTCCTGGAGAAGGCCCTCGATACCGGCGAGCCCGTCGTCAGCGGCAACATCTAGGCCCATCCCGGACAGCGACCAGGAGGGCGCCCTTCAGGCGCCCTCTCGCCATATCCCTGAGGCTCCAATCGTCCCGGTCCCAGCCCGGGGCCTGGAGCATGCCCGTACCTTCGGCTCAGTCCCTCGGCATCCCGAGGCCGCGCTGGGCGATGATATTGCGCTGCACTTCCGAGGTGCCGCCTCCGACCGTCGAAGCCGTCGCGTACATGTAGGTGGTGCCAATCCTGCCGTTTTCCACGGCAAGGTGGCTGCCACGGCCCAGGAGTCCGTACGGCCCCAGGAGCTTCATCTGTGTCGCCGCAATGCGCTGGTCCAACTCCGACGAAAACAGCTTCGCTATGGACGACTCCTTGTTGGGGATGATGTTGCGCGCCTGCATGCTGATGATCGTGTAGCAGAGCATCAACTCGACGCGCGCTTCGACAGCGCGGTCAGCGAGCTCGAGTCGCATAGCCGGCCGGTCGACCCGATTGAAGTGCGCCCCCTTGTGGTCACGCGCCCAGCGGAGGAGGTCGGCTACCGCGAGGTTGTGGCCGACGCCGGTGGCGATGTTCGAGCGCTCGAAGTCGAGGGTCGTGGTACCGATGTACCAGCCACGGTTCTCCTCGCCCACCAGGTTGCGTTTGGGTATCCGGACGTTGTCGAAGAAGACCTGGTTGAAACCGGCGTCGCCGGCCATGTTGCGCAGGGGTTGAATGCTTATGCCCGGTGACTTCATGTCGAGCAAGAAGTAGCTGATGCCCCGGTGCTTGGGAGCGTCGGGGTCCGTACGGGCCAGCAGGATCATCCAGTGCGCGGACTGGGCGCCCGAGGTCCAGATCTTCGTGCCGTTGACGACGTAGTCGTCCCCTTCCCGGACGGCCCTGGTCTGCAGAGAGGCGAGATCGGAACCGGCGCCCGGCTCACTGAAGCCCTGGCACCACTGCCGCTCGCCCGAGACGATCGGCGGCAAATGCTCTTTCTTCTGCTCCTCCGTGCCGTGCACGATGATGGTCGGGCCGGCCCAGCCCATACCGATCCCGCCGCCGGGACTCGGGACACGGGCCAGGGCCATTTCTTCCTTGAGGATGAACTGCTCCACTACCGAGAAGCCGGCGCCGCCATACTCCTTCGGCCAGTGCGGGGCCGCCCAGCCCCTGGCAGCCAGCTTCTTCATCCAGGCGCGGCTCAACTCGCGGTACTCCTCCGGCCGGACGCCCGCGGGGAGGAACCCGCCGCCGCCAAACATGGCTCCGCGCGCCGTCCCCAATCGGAGCTCCGGCGGGCACTCCTTCTGGATGAAGGCCCGCACTTCTTCCCGAAACGCCGCCTCCGCCGGAGAGTCGCGGAAATCCATGGCCCCTCCTTCGCTGGTTCGATTACTGGCCGATTGTACGGGAACAGGCGAAAAAGGCCGAAAGCAAGTCCTCGCGCGGCCCGAACGGCACCTGCGCAACCAACGCCGCAGGATCGATCCTAGACAGGGAGAGCGCACCGGCGGCTGCCAGGCTCTGGCGTGCCGCTGGCAAGATGAGGTGGAAGGTCACTTTTTCAGAAAGTGACTGTTCGGTCAGCTTTCGCGTGCTGCTAAAATTTGAGTAGGGTTTCGCCAGGTCGGCGTAAAGGAAACGGAGTCACCCATGCGCCTAGACGACACACCGGAAGAGGCGGCGTTTCGCGCTGAAGTGCGCGCCTTCATCGAGAAGGAGCGCCCTCAGGTAAGTGACGGCGGGGGCAGCGGCGACGACATCGCCCGCGCCGTATCCGGCTTCATGGCCAGCCAGGGTTGGTTCAAGAAGCTCGCGGAGCGGGGCTGGATCGTGCCCGCCTGGCCCAAGGAGTATGGCGGCGCCGGCATGACCGTGATGCAGCAGTTCATCTTCAACGAAGAGATGGCGCTGCAGCGCGCGCCCCGTCCCATGCATCTCATCATCGCGGCCGGCATGGCAGGGCCAACGATCATCGTGCACGGCACCGACTACCAGAAGGAAAAGTTCCTTCCCGGCATTGCCCGTGGCGAAGACATCTGGTGCCAGCTCTACTCCGAACCCGGCGCCGGTTCGGACCTGGCCTCCCTGCAGACCAGGGCCGTCCGGGACGGCGACGACTACGTCGTCAACGGCACGAAGATCTGGACCACCATGGCCCACATGGCGAAGTACGCCATCCTGCTGGCCCGCACCGACCCTGATGCGCCGAAGCACCGCGGCATCAGTTACTTCATCCTGGACATGAAGACGCCCGGCATCACCATCAAGCCGCTGGTGAACATGGGCGGCACCCACGAGTTCAATCAGGTCTTCCTCGACAACGTGCGGATCCCGAAGGAAAACCTGGTGGGAGAAGAGAACCGCGGCTGGTATGTCGGCGTGACGACGCTCGACTTCGAGCGCTCGTCGATCGGCTCGTCGATCGGCGCGCGGCAGAACGTCGAGAGCCTGGTGCAGTTCGCGAAGGAAAATGCGGGGTCGCCGGTAACGGTACTCGACCGCAATCCTCTGGTGCGCCTGGAACTCGCCGACCGCCTCATCGAGACGCAGGTCGCTCAGATGCTTTCCTACCGCGTGATCAGCATGCAGAACCGGGGGATGGTGCCGAACCACGAAGCCTCTCTTCTGAAGCTGTACACGACGGAAATGAACCAGCGCATCGCCCGCACAGGGATGAAGCTCATCGGCCTCTACGGGACACTGGGACGCGGGGAAGCGAAGGCGCCGCGACAGGGAGGCTTCACCGCCACATTCATCCGCTCCATCGCCAACACCATCGAGGGCGGTACGAGCGAAGTGCAACGCAACGTGATCGCGCAGCGCGGCCTGGGCTTGCCCAGGGACTAACCGGACCAGGCAGCAACCAAGTCAGGAGTCCGCGAGGTTCTCGCGGACTCCGCCGTCTATACTCCCGGACGTGACCGCGGACCTGGCCATCTCGTTACCTCGCCGCCTGACCATAGGACTTTCGGGCCTCGCCCTGACGGGAGGGCTGGCCTCGGCGGTGTTTGTCTTCTACAGATTCGCTCGAGACGCCTACCTGACGTCTCGGGACGAGGGCCTTATCGACGCCGGTAGTCCCATACCGGAGCTTGCGGTGCCGGCCGGCGCCGGTCTCGTCATCCTGGCCATCTCGGCCGTGCTCGCGCTGTCAAAGCCCGCCTGGCTGCCCTGGCTCATCCGCTGCGTTGTCGCAGCCTGCGCGGGCGTAGTGGCGTCGCTGGCGGCCCTCAGCGGCGAGACCCGCGCGGCGGCAGCTTTTGCCGGAATCGCCGTGTGGGCCTGGTGGACTGGAGGCGCCGTCCTGCTCGTCCTACCGGCCCCGGCCCTGACCTCGTGGCCACGCGCCGCAGTCGAGACCGGCCTGGGTATTGCCCTGCTGAGCTTTCTCACTCTCGCCGTGTCGCTGGCGGCCGCCCTCACTGACGCCACTCTTCTCCTGATCCTCGTCCTGCCCGTGGTGCTAGCTACCACGGTCCGCTGGCGACACGGCTGGCGGCTCTGGTGTCCCGAGGACGAGGAGCCGCCCCGGCCCCTGGAGGCCTTCCTGGAGGCAGCGGCGGTTTCGCTCATCGCGATTGCCCTGGTCGTAACCTTTGGCGTCTCCCTCGCGCCCCAAACCCAGTTCGATGCCCTGCACTACCACTTTGCGATGCCACGCATCTTTCTCTGGGAGGGAGGCTTCGTTGAGCGGCCCGACATCCTCCAGAGCTACTTTCCACTCGGCCTCGAGATGGCCTACGTAGTCGCCTACTGGCTAGGCGGCGAAGCCACGATGACCCTCCTCCACTGGCTCTTCGCGCCACTCCTGGCGGCTGCCCTCTGGGCCGCCGGGAACGCCCTCTTCGGCCGGGGCGCTGGCGCCCTGGCCGCGACGGTGTTCCTGCTGGCGCCGCTCATCCTGAGCGAGTCTTTCGGCGCGTCCAGCGACCTGGCGATGACCTTCTGGCTTCTGGCCGCGGCCCTCGCGCTTGTCCTCTATACGCGGTCACCTTCGGCCGGGGCGGCGGTGTTCGCTGGCCTCTGCGCCGGCCTGGCGCTGACGTTCAAGATCGTCAGCGGCCTCTACATCCTGCCGCTCGCCGGAGTATTCCTTGTCGCTGTCGGCTGGGAGCGGCGGCGGCTCGACCTCCAGGCGGTGCGCGAGTTGGTAGCGTTCGCCGCTGCCGGACTCACGGCCGGTCTGCCGTGGTTGTTGATCCGTCTTGAACAGACGGGCAATCCCGTCTTCCCACTGTTCAACAACGCCTTCAAGAGCGAGAGGTGGCCGCCCGTGCATGAGCGCCTGGACCTCTGGCTGTTCGGCATCGGCCATAGCGCGAGCGACCTCGCGAGCGTGCTGTGGGAGATTAGCGTGCATCCCTGGCGGTTCGGTCAGGGCATTCCCACCTGGTCGGTTGGCCTGCCGGCCATGCTCGTAGTATGCGCCGTTGCCCTGCTGGCGCCCGCGGCGCGGAACCGCGCTCAGGTGTTGTTCCTGCTCCTGGCGGCGATGAGCCTGCTCTCCTGGTTCTTCCTGAGCCAGTACCATCGCTATGGCCTGCCGCCGTTCGCGATGCTCGCGATCGTCGGAAGCGGAGGCCTCCTCACAATCCTCCGGCGCCTTCCCACACCAGCAGCGTGGGCTGCGGCGACCAGCCTCGCGGCCCTCACTTTCGCCGGCGGACTGGCCTTGACGCTCCTACTGGTAGTGCCGCGGCCCTACCCGACAGACTTCCTCCTCGGCCGCGAGTCAGTCGACGAGTTTCGCGACCGAACGACAGCCGGTTATCCGACGTTGCTGTTCCTCGATGAGGCCACCGCGGAGAGCGGCGAGGGGTCCGCCATCCTGGGGTTTGCCTTTAATTACTTCGTCCGTGCACCCATGTATGAATGGGACCTGCCGCCTGAGCTGTCTCCCTTCACTCGTATTGTCCGGAGCGGCCTCGAAGGTCGGGACTTGGCCCGCGCCCTGACGGCGAACAACATCCGATGGCTTCTCGTGCGCACCCAGCCGATGTTCGAGGGCGAGCCGTGGCCGCCGGACTGGCTTGCCAATTCGGTGCTGTCACCCTCCTTCCTCTCGCGTCATACTGAGGTCGCTTTCGAAAAGTACGATGTCATCGTCTATCGAATCCTCGAACCCTGAAGCACCGGTCGCGGTCTCTCAGCGACTCCAGGTACCAGCCTTCGAGGGCGTCGCGCCGCCACCTCCGGAGGGACCGGCAGTCGTGGAGGTTAGCGTCATCCTGCCCTGCCTGAACGAGGTCGAGACAGTAGGCGAGTGCGTGCGGCAAGCGCGCGCCTGGCTGGACGGCGCGGGAATCGAGGGTGAGGTGATCGTCGTCGACAACGGCTCGACGGACGGGTCGCAGGAGGCAGCTATCGCGGCCGGCGCGACGCTAATCGCCGAACCCAGGCGCGGCAAAGGCCATGCCGTGGCGACCGGCATCGCGGCGTCGCGAGGCGCGGCGATCATCCTCGCCGACAGCGACGGCACCTACGACCTCAGGGACCTCGACTCGCTCCTGAGGCCGCTGCGCGAGGGCGTGGACATGGTCGGCGGGAACCGCCTTGCTGGCCCAATGGAGGCAGGGGCGATGCCCTGGCTCCACCGTCATGTCGGGAACCCGCTGTTCACGACGCTGATCGGACTGATCACGGGCCAGCGCTACGGCGATTGTCTCACCGGGCTGAGGGCATTCACTCGCGAGGCCTGGGAGCAGATGTCCCCGAGGGCTACCGGCTTCGAGCTGGAGTCCGAGATCTGTCTGCGCGCCGGCCGCCGCCGCTTGAAGATCGTTGAGGTGCCAGCCCCATATGGCGCCCGGAGGGTGCAGAGCAAACTGCGTGCTCTCACGCACGGCTGGGAGATAGCCAAGTTCATCATCCTGGACAGCGCCGACATCATCTTCTTCGCGCCAGCCGCCTTCGCACTGATTCTCGGCATCATCTCGCTCGCTATCGGCGCCCTGGCGACCACCGGCGTCGACGTCGGCTCGAGCCGCTGGCAGCCTGTCTTTGCCGGCGGCATCCTCGTCCCTGGGGCCACCGCCCTCATGTCGCTCGGCATCACAGCGAAGTGGCTGGCCTGGCGTCGCGGCATAGCGGAACCGGGCTGGCTCCACTTCGTCATCAACGGCACCAGGCCTGTATTCGAGATGCTCCTCGCCGGGGGCATCACAGTGCTGATAGCAGGCCTCGCTCTCGACGGCTTCCTTTTGTTCCGTTGGAGCACTAACAATCCGCCACCTCTGCCGTTGGGCCTGGGAGCGATCGCCCAGGCGATGGTCGTCGCTGGCCTGAACCTGATCGTCGCGGCGTTGCTCGTCGGAGTGCTACGCATGGCCTCGGCAAGCGACGATCAGCGAGCCCGCGACTAGGGCGGCGTATACTCAGTTCGCAAGGGCTCTTGGAGTCAGATCAGCCATGGACTTCAGCGACACACCAGAACAGGCGCGGTTCCGGCAGGAAGTTCGCGACTTCTTGCGGCAGGAGCTGCCGAAGGACATCCCTCAGCAAGACGAAACAGTGCTCGGAATCGGCCTGGGGGAAGACAAACGCGACCAGGAGTGGCTGCGCAAGCTCGGCAGCCGCGGCTGGGTCGCCCCGGCCTGGCCGAAAGAGTACGGGGGCGCCGGGCTGTCCGTGATCGAGCAGTTCATCTTCAACCAGGAGATGGCTCGCGCCGGCGCGCCACGGCCGAACTTCCTCGCCGTCGCCATCGCCGGCCCGACGATCATGGTGCATGGCACGGAGGAGCAGAAGGCACAACACCTGCCCGGGATACTCTCGGGCGAGGTGTACTGGTGCCAGGGCTTCAGCGAGCCGGGCTCCGGCTCCGACCTTGCCTCGCTGCACACCAGCGCGGTCAAGGACGGCGATGACTACATCATCAACGGGACGAAGATCTGGACCACCGGGGCCCACCGGGCGCAGCGCATGATGCTACTTGCGCGCACAGATCCGGACGCCCCCAAGCACAAGGGCATCAGTTACTTCCTGTTGGACATGAAGTCGCCGGGCGTCACGGTCCGTCCCCTGGTGAACATGGCCGACGTGCCCTCTTTCAACCAGGTCTTCTTCGACAACGTGCGCGTCCCGGCCTCGGACATGCTGGGCGCGCCGAATCAGGGCTGGTACGTGGCCACCACCAGCCTGGACTTCGAGCGCTCCAGCATCATGTCGGTTACCGAGTTGCAGATGACCGTGAGTCAGCTCGCTGCCTTCGTGCGGGAACCCTCCGTGGAGGGCCGTCTCCTCGACATCTACCCGGCCGCGCGCCTCGAACTCGCCGACCGCGCCGTAGAGGCCGAGGTTGGCGTGCTGCTCTCCTATCGCGTGGCCAGCCTGCAGGACCGTGGCCTGGTGCCAAACTACGAGGCCTCGATGACCAAGCTCTACGCGACCGAGCTGGCACAGCGGATCACCCGCACCGGCCTGCGTCTCATGGGCCCCTTCGGCATCGTCCAGGAGGGGTCGAAGTGGGCAGCGCTCAGGGGCCGCTACGCGCGCATGTACCTGATGTCCGTCGCCAGCACCATAGCCGGCGGCACGTCAGAGGTGCAGCGCCAGATCATCGCCACCCGCGGCATCGGGCTGCCCCGCGGGGACTAGCCCCGCCCCGGAGCGCGGGAAGGTCGAGCCGCCCCATGCCCGGCTACGCCCGCGCATCACGCCTGGCCGCCGCCGTGGAGTTCGGCGTCCCGCCGGGCCATGTAGGCCTCGTATCTGGCCGCCTGTTCCGGGGTCATCCACGCCGGGCGAATGCGATGGCCCGCGGTGGAAATGTGGTTCTCTTCGACCTCCTCCGCATACTCCCAGGCCTCGCGGCGGCAGATTGCGAGCACCTCATTGATCTCACCGGCGTGATAAGCCCAGTGATTGGCGACCATCACGACGAGGTCGAAAAGGGGCGCCATAGTCCCCCAATGACAGCGATGCGGCTCATCGAAGGCTTCGTCAGGTAGCGGCCGCAGCGACTCCTGCCAGCGCTCCCAGGAGTCGTCAAGCCAGAGCAGGACCTCGTCGAGATACTCGCGCGACGGATCGATAGTGTCGCGAAGGCCTCGCGGCCAGCCAGTCTGCGCCCAGTGCAGCGGCTCGGCGTCGAAGGCATAGGAGTGATAGACGTGGCTCCAGCCCGCCGTGTGCTTGAGGATCCCCAGGACGGAGCGGAGACCGCCGGCGCTCGCCAGCGCCTCTTCCAGGGTCAGGCCCTCCAGGTTGTTCCGAAGGAGCCCATACGACTGGCTGAGAAGCGCGGAGGCAAGGCCAGACCTGCTTCGCATAGAGCCACCTCCCGCGCCGCAAGCCTACACGAAATCGAACGTGAGGAGGGGCCGTGTCCCGGCCCCTCCTCAGTAAGGACGATACGGATGGCGCGCTAGTCATAGGCTGCCGGCCTCAGCGCCGGGCGCGAACGCACCCAGCGCTGCCAGCCCGCCAGCCCGAGGATGCCCAGCGGCAGGAGCCACCAGGAGAAGACGACGACCGTTAGGACGGCCGCGGCGATCGTCGCCAAGAACTGAAGGCTGTCCTCCCAGGCTTTCGCGATCTCCGCGCCGAGGTCGACCCCACCATCGACCTTCACGGGCGGCGCGACAGGGCGCAGGTGCACGCTTATCGTCGCATAATCGGAGAGCTTCTCCAGGAGCTGGATGCGGCCCCTGGCCTGCTCGATCTGCGTGCGGACTGAGTTCAGCCGGTCCTGGACCTGAAGCACCTCGTTGACGTTCCGGGCCTGACTCAAGAGCTGGAGCAGTTGCTGTTCCATGGCCTCGAGGGTCCGGATGCGCGCCTGGAGGTCGCTGAACTCCTCCGTGACGTCGCTCGCATTCGAGGTCTCTGAGTCTATCTTCGCGCCAAGAGCGCGCACTTTTGCCAGCGTCTCCTGATAGGCCTGGGCCGGGACGCGCAGAGTGATCGTCGCGACCTGCTGCTCGCCCTGATAGGCGAAGTTCGAGCTGGCCACGAAACCGCCGGCTGAGGTCGCGATCGCGGAAACCTCGCCGAAGCTTTCAGCGACCGCCTTGACCTGCAGCCTGATCGACGCGGTCTGCACGATTTTCCGGTTGTCGACACTCGGGAGAGCGGCCGTGTCCGCTCCTGTAAGGCCGCCCGAGGCGGAGGCAGCCCCGGACGCGGCGTCGGCCGCTGGAGCGCCGGCGGCCGGCGCTCCAGCACTCCGGCTCGCCTGCTCCGCCGCCTTTGGCCCGACCGGCTGCACGGTCTGCCGACCTAGGGCAGCGTCGATGCTGGCCATTACTTCGTCCGGCGCCACCTCGACCAGCGCGTCCTTGGACTGGTCCGCGAAGGGCGTCCTGCCACCCGCGAGCAGTCCAAGCACACCAATGACGGCCACCAGACCGAGGGCAAGGCCCGCGTACTTCATCGGCGTCTTCATCCCCCTACCTCCTGGCTTCTTTGCATCAGAGACGAAGGACGGCCGGAAATTGTTCCAACGACGGACGGGTACGCATGGGTCCCAGCAACTTCGGGACGCCAGGTGCGGAAGGGCCGGGGCGAAGGGCTGCTTCGGCTTCACGCGCCCGGGCTGGCGGTTGGGACGGAGGGCAGTGGCGGTGACGGAACAGGTTGCTGAAACTGTCTCGACGCACCGCGCGCGCTCAAGGGAATATGGCTCCCTCGGTCAAGCCGTGGCCCGTCTCGGTGTCGTACGCAGCGTCTATCAAACGGATGCGGACCAGGTACTCATCGGCGGTGGCGCTGAGTTGCTGGCTGAGCTCCTGGCAGGTGGGGGCAGGCGGGAGGCCATTGAACGCCGCGGCAAGCTCACGCGCCACCGCCCGCTGGCGGGCAACGTGCCCGAACTCATGCGTCTCCAGGGTGGCTATGAAACTCTGCCACTTCTGCCCCAGAGCAGGCGGCAGGGCATCCGGACTCTCGTGCAGGGGCACAATGACAGTCACATCGAGGAAAACGTCGGCGGCTGCGAGAAGGCAGAAGCCAGCGCCGCGCTCGAAGCGAAAGCTCCATGCCAGAGACCACTCGGTCAGGCCATCGAAACGGCCGGCGCCGCCGCTGGCGCTCGGCGGCCTGGAGCCAGGACCGTGAGCATCGAGACTGGCCCTGATTGCTGCCTCCGTGTCTCCGGCCACCAGGTACTGGCGACGGGTCACGCGCTCATTTAGCCGGACTCGCTCTATCGAGGAGCGGTCTTCGAGGACGACCTCCTCTCGCGGCGCGGACAGGCCGCTAGCGGGTCGTGGAGGCTCATGCTCGAGACGGCATGAGGCAAGGAGGACAGCGAGGATCACAGCCAGCAGAAACCTGGAGCCCATCGATCTCTTATCGGCCAGCGGTCGGTCAGCTACGCAGGTTTAGACCAGCTGGTAGATCCAGGGGTGAATGCGGCCATCCTGGATCTCGAGAAAGGCTATGGTGCCCAGGCGGCGCTCGAGATTCCGCGGGTAGACCGGGCTGCCCGAATTCACGCAGAGGACGCCCTTGTGCACGCGAATGTCGGCGACGTGCGTGTGTCCATGGACGACGACATGCACGGGCCCGCCGAAGTAGCGCTCCATCATCTTGTCGATCGTCCGGTAGGGCGGCCACTCCGGCAAGGCGAAGTCGTGCGTGAGGCCGATCTTGAAGCCCTCGATCTCCAGCACCTGGTCCGCCTTCAGCCGGGGGTGGTCGGGCTGGTAAGGCCTGCCTCCGCCGCCGTCGTCACCGTTTCCGCGACAGCCGTACACGGGCACGCCAACGCGGTCCTCGAGCCAGTCGAGCACGCGGACGTCGTGCATGTCGCCGGCGTGAAGGATCATGTCCACTCTGGGTTGCTCCGGATTCACGCCGAGGAAGGCCTCGTAGACCTGAGGCCAGAGCTCTCGCCCCGCTTCCGGGACGTGGGTGTCAGAGATGAGGCCAATGAGCATGGCCGTATGTTAGCAGCGGAGGAGGCCGCGGCGCAGCCCAACTCGATACCTCAGTCCCGCCTCGCGGGTCGCTGCTGACACCTGACAGTTCGATTGACCCTTACAGGTGCGCCTCGCATGATCGGACAGCTGTAAATCGGGACAGACGAAGGGCAGGGCAAGGGACATGCAACTGGACCAGGTAAGAAAGATCGGCGTGCTTGGCGGCGGGGTGATGGGTGGAGGCATCGGCCAAGTGATGGCCATCGCCGGCTACCAGGTCATCATCCGCGACCTGACGCAGGACATTCTGGACAAGACACGCAACACCATCATCGATACGCGCTTCGGCCTGAAGAGGGCGGTCGAACTGGGCAAGCTGCCATCGTCGCAGCTCGAGGCAGTAGTAAGCAGCCTCTTCTTTACAACGAGGGTCGAGGACCTGGCGGACTGCGACTTCATCATCGAGGCCGTGCCCGAGAACCTCGAGCTAAAGCAGAAGGTATTCGCGGAGCTGGACACCGTCGTCAAGCCCGAGGCGATCTTCACCTCCAACACTTCCGGTTTCGTAATCGCAGAGATCGCCCGCGATGTCTCCCCGGAGCGGAAGAGGCTCTTCGCGGGCATGCACTTTGCCAGTCCCGTGCCCGCCATGAAGATGTGCGAAGTGATCTACACGCCAGAAACGACGCCGGAGACCATTGAGACCGTTAAGGGCGTAGCGGAGCGGGCCGGCAAGGTGGTGTCGATGGTAAAGGACACCCCCGGGACCTACGGCTTCATCCTGAACCGCGTCTTCGCCGCCGCGCGACGGGAGGCCGACAAGATCGTCGCCGACGGCATCGCCACCCGCGAAGACATCGACAAGGCGATGATGACAGGCCGTAACTGGCCCGTCGGCTTCTACAACTCGCGCGGCACACGGACCGGCTGGCTCGACTGAAGCGTCGAGAGCCACGCTGAGCTTCCGGCGGCAATCAGCGCCTAAGGGCCGCCGGACAAGGGTGTCAGGCTGGCCCGACGCCGGGCAGTTACTTCTGCGCGTAAACGCCCAGCGCCAGCGCCGGAAAGCGAATCCGGCCGCCTTCGCGGTACTTCGAGGCCTCCTCGAGGAGGTCCGACTTCAGCTTCTCGACGGCGCCAGCGTCCAGGGTCTTCATCGCCCGGGCCATAATCGGTGTGAACTCAGAGCTGAAGCGCCAGAAGTGCTCCAGATCATTGAACTCCCACGCGAACGGCCTGCCTTCGATCTCGATCTGCTGAAAGCCCGCGGACTGCAGGATCGACTTCAGCCGTCCGGTATCGCTCAATCGCAGGGGCGTGAGCGCGTCTGCGGGCGGCGGCGGCTCACCGAGGTGCTGTGCTGTGATACGGGTCGTGATCTCGAAAAACGGGTTCTGCTTCGCTTCCGCAAAGGTAGTGGTCGCGAAAGGGCGGTTCCTCTTGAGGACGCGATGCGCCTCCCTTGTCGCCCTCTCAGGGTCGGGGCAAAACATCAAGCCCCAGCGGCAGAGGACGCCATCGAAGCTCTCGTCCGGGAAATCGAGGGCCTCGGCGTCCATCTGCTTGAACTCGATGTTGTCGAGGTCAGCCATGTTCGCCTTCCGTCTCGCGACCCGTAGCATCTCTTCCGAGATGTCCGTGGCAACCACGCTGCCGCCGGGACGGACCAGGCGGGCCGCGGTCAGGGCTGGCTGGCCGCTACCGCAGGCGATGTCGAGCACGCGCTGGCCGCCTCGCAAGTCGGCGACGCGGCAGAGCCATTCTGTGATGCCGTGCGTCTGGCGTTGAAACCAGGCATCGTGCTGGTCCCAGGCCTGGGACAGGCTGTCCCAAAGCTCACGCTGCTGTTGTTTTAGCTGGGCTGCATCGGTCGTCATGTCAAGGTCCCTTCCAGGTCACGGGTAGCGGAGACTTCATTCTACGCCGGCAGGCTAAGAAGTCCCTCCAGGCATTAAGGACTCTGGCCCTTTCGAGGCCGAGCGCCAAGACGGCGCATGAACTGCTGAAAGACCTCGTAGTCCTGCGCGCCGGCGAAGCCCGCTCGCTTCACAGAGCCGTCCTCGTACGTGGCCTTGAAGATGAACCGCGGCACTCCTCCCTGCCCGGCCACGCGCGACCACTCGAGCTTCTCTTCGAGCCGCTCATCGAAGCGCCCGGCGACGATGGACTCGACCATATCCGCCGCGTCGAGACCCAGACTGGCGGCGATATCGCGCAAGACCTCCAGGTCGCCTATGTCGCGGCCTTCTTCGAAGTAGGCCTGGAAGAGGGCGCGGTGAAGCAGCGGAAAGACACCGGCCTCGCGCGCCCACTCCGCCGCCTTGAGCGACGGCAGTGAATTGGGCACGAACTGGCGTTCCGCCATTGCGATCCCCGCCTTATCCGCGAGGACGCTCAGATTCAGCAGGTAATCGTCCGTATAAGGTGGCCTGCCTCGCAGGCGTTCGAATGGAATGCCCTGCGGCGGCGTGCCGGGGCGCAACTCGTAAGGCACCCACTCGACGGTGACGTCGTAGTCTCTCTCCAGTTGTTCGATCCGCGTGAGGCCAATGAAGCACCACGGGCACACGTAGTCGGAGACAACCGTGACCTCGAGCTTCTGGGCGACCCGCGATTCTACCGTCATCGCGTCTGAATTGTACGCCTCAGGGTGTTCCGGCTTCGTATTCAGCGGCGCACTCTGCGCAGACGTAGAGGACGGTCATCGCGTCTGAATTGTACGCCTCAGGGTGTTCCCCTATGCAGGGGAGCCGACCAGGTGCCGATGCTAGTAGACGTAAGATGAAGAAAACCTCTCGCCTCCTCGCCCACGTTCTGGAGGCGGTCGCCGGCCCCCTGGCGACCGCGCTGCGCGCCTCCGAGGAACTCATGGCGCCACAGCTGGACGCTGGCTGCCGCGGCGTGGGCCGCGAGCCGCGCAGGCTACGCGGCTAGAAGCACCGCGTCTCTCCGCGCCCTGGACCTTCCCTGTCCCCTCCCAGTCGCACAAAGCCGCGATGTCTTAGAATTCCTGAGCAACACACCAGAATGGGAGCAGAGAAATGGCGCAGTTGAAGATCGGGGACCAGGCCCCGGACTTCGAGACCACGGACGACAAGGGCAACAAAGTCAAGCTCAGCGACTTTCGCGGCAAGCGCGTAGTCCTCTACTTCTACCCGAAGGACGACACGCCGGGTTGCACGGCGCAGGCCTGCGGCTTCCGCGACAACTACGATGTCATCCGCGAGAAGAACGCTGTCGTCCTGGGGGTGAGCCCGGACGGGGTGGCCTCGCATCAGGCGTTCAAGGACAAATTCGACCTGCCTTTTCCGCTGCTGACAGACGAAGACAAGACCATCAGCAATCTCTACGGCGTGTGGGGAGAACGAGAGTTCGCCGGCCGCAAGTACATGGGCGTGAACCGCAGCCACTTCGTGATCGACGAAGATGGCAAGGTAGTCGACTTACAGTACGGCGTGCGGCCCGCTGACAGCGTGAGCCTGTCGATCGCGCGGCTCTAAGTAAGGACTAGCCTTCGAGAGCCAGGCGACCCAACCGCGGACATCCGGCGCCTCAGGCCTTCTCGGGACTTCGTGACGCCAGCAGTCCGACGACGCGGTCCAGGATGCGGTGGGCGACTTCGTACTTCGTAAGCAGGGGCAACTCCTCGACACCACCCTCCGCGTCAAGTATCGTCACGCGATTGGTATCGACCGCAAAGCCTGAATCTTCGGCCGACACGTCGTTGGCACAGATGAGGTCCAGGTGGCCGTGCGATAGCGGTTTCAAGCGCGCGTTCGCCACGACGTCTTGCGTCTCCGCCGCAAAGGCGACCTTGATGACTCTGTCGGGCACTTCGTGGAAGAAGTCCTCATTCTCACGGAGCTCGAGCACCAGGCCGCCTTCGCGCTTCTTGATCTTCTCAGCGGCGACCTCAGCCGGCCGAAAGTCAGAGACGGCCGCTGCCATCACGAGGACGTCCGCATCCTCCGTGGCCTCCAGCACCGCCCGGCGCATTTCGGCGACGGTGGACACGTCGACTACCTTAACCCCGTAAGGGATGGGTAGGGCGCGCGTGGTCGTGATCAGCGTCACCTCAGCCCCGCGGTCCCGCGCCGCCTCGGCCACGGCAAACCCCATCTTCCCTGTCGAACGGTTGCTTATGAAGCGCACCGGGTCGATGGGTTCGCGCGTGCCGCCGGCGCTCACCACGATCCGTCTGCCCGCGAGGTCGCCGCGCTTGGCCAGCTCGACCACGATGGCGCCGAGGATGTCAGCGACCTCCGCGAGACGCCCTGTGCCCATCCTGCCGCTGGCAAGCCTTCCTTCGGCCGGCCCGACAAAAGAAAACCCCCGGCTGCGAAGCAGCTCGACATTAGCGCGCGTAGCCGCGGCTTCCCACATGTTCGAGTCCATCGCCGGGGCAATGAGCACGGGCGCCTTCGTGGCCAGCACCGTCAGGGCGAGGAAGTCGTCCGCAAGGCCGTGAGCGAGACGGGCGAGAGTTGTCGCAGAAGCCGGAGCGATGACGACGATGTCGGCTCGCCGCGCTACTTCCACGTGTTCTTCGGCAAGGTCGGTTACCGGTTCAAACATGTTGGTGAACACTAGCCGGCCCGTCAGGGCTCGAAAAGTGAACGGCGTGATGAACTCCCGGGCTGCGTCGGTCATCACGACGTCCACGTTCGCACCCTGCTGCACCAGCTTGCTGGCAAGGTCAGCCGCCTTGTAGCAGGCGACGCTACCGGTCACGCCAAGGACCACTTGCCGGTCGCGCAGGACGCTCACCCCTCGCCCCTCGGGACGCCCTCGTTCATCTCGTACACAAGGCGCAGGCCGGTAAGCGTGAGGTTCGGGTCGAGGTGGTCGAAGACCCGAGTCTCGCGGGCAATGACTTCAGCCCAGCCACCCGTACCCACCACCCACGCGTCCTCGCCAATCTCGGCCTTTATGCGCTTCACCATGCCCTCGACGAGGCAAACATAGCCGAAGATCACGCCGGATTGCATGGCGGTGGTCGTGTTGTTCCCGATCACATGCCGGGGGGCCTTCAGCTCGATGCGCCTGAGCATCGCAGCGCGGCTCACCAGGGCATCGGTGGCCAGACCGATGCCGGGAGCAATCGCGCCGCCGAGGTAGTCGCCTTCACGCGAAACGACGTCGAAGACCGTTGCCGTCCCCAGGTCAACGACGATCAGGGGCGGCTTGTGCATACGCAGGGCCGCCACGGCGTCCACGATGCGGTCCGGCCCCACCTCCCGCGGGTCCTCGTACAGGATCCGCAGCCCGGTCTTGATTCCCGCGCCGACCCGCAACGGCGTCACGTGGAAGTAGCGGCGGCACATCTCCTCGATCACGGTCGTAAGGAGCGGCACGCCGCTGGTCAACACCGCTCTGCTGATCGAGTTGCGGTCTATGCCCTCGGTGGCCAGCAGTTGGAGCATGATGACGGCATATTCGTCGGCCAGCCGCTCGCGGTCCGAGGCAAGCCGCCAGGTGGCGATCAGCCGCTCCTGGTCAAAGACCCCGAAGGTGATATTGGTGTTTCCGATATCGATAGCGAGCAACATTGCCGCGTCATTATAGGTTCTTCCTGCCAGAATCGAGCCTTCCCGCAGGTGTGAACAGGCTCTCACCAGCCCCCGAAAATTACCTCTTCCAAGTGATCATAAAGTTCTTGACGGTGAAGCCTCAGCCTGTGCTACCTTCCGCCTGCCTGCTCAAGCCGCCGGGCACGGGGCGACACGGCAGCAGGGCACAAGAACCAGCCAACATGTATTAGATAGAGCCGTTCATCCACGCGACGGACGGGAGGTTGCTGTTTGGCTCTCGCGGCAGGTCTTTCTGCGCCTGAAATCTGGGACCAGGCCCTCGGACAGTTGCTTCTGCGGGTGACACGCCAGAACTTCGACAGCTGGCTACGAAACACGACAGGCCTACGCTACGAGGGCCGCACGCTCATCATCGGGACTCCTACCGAACTTGCCCGCGACTTCCTGGCGACTCGCATGAGGTCCGTAATTCACCAGGCGCTCACGGCCGTTGCCGGTCCAGGCCTTCGCTTCGACTTCGAAGTGCGTGGCGAAGATGCCCGATGTCTTACCACTCCATTGCAGGCAACCATGCTCCCGTCGCCGCTGGCGCCCCTGAATCCGCGCTTCACGTTCGCGACCTTCCTTCCTGGTTCTCACAACCGTCTCGCCCTCGTGGCTGCCCTCGACGTGACGGACAACTCTGAATCGCCCTACTCGCCCCTGTTCATCACTGGGGGACCTGGGAGCGGCAAGACGCACCTGCTGCATGCCGTCGCTGAACGGGCCGCAAAGCAGGGGCTCAGGGTAGTCCTCGTTACCGCAGAGCAGTTCCTCAGCGACTTCACCGGCGCCGTCCGCAACCGCACCGGCGCCGCCTTCCGGTCTCGATACCGCGACCTCGACATCTTGCTTGTCGATGACGTCCAGGCCCTGACAGGGAAGAGGGCGACCCAGAACGAGTTTTTGCAGACCGTAACTGAGCTACGGGACCTTGGCCGCCGGGTCGTGGTAGCAGGCGATCTGCAGGTCGCCTCCAACGGCAATGCCCGCTTCATCTCAGGCTTCCAGTGGGGCCTGATAGCGGAGATTGCGGAGCCGTCAATGGATGACCGCATCCGCTTCCTTTTCGCCAAGACTGCTTGCCAGAGAGTGTCCATTCCAGATGAAGTGCTGCACTACGTTGCGCTTCGCATACGTTCCAATCTACGCGACCTCGAAGGAGCACTGAATCGCCTCGTCGCCGTCGCCCACATATCCGATGAGCCAATCACGATTGACTTCGCCGCCCGCGCCCTCAAGCCGCTCACGGAGCCGGTGTCGCCTTCGTCGCCCCGTGAGGTCCAGCCGGCAAAGGTCCTCCAGGCTGTCTGTGACCATCTCGGAATATCCCTCGAGGACCTCGCTGGCAGAAAGCGAACACGCTCGATTACCTATGCCCGACACCTCGCCATGTACCTTCTCCGCCAGGACGCCGGCCTCACCTTCCAGACAATCGCTGAAGCGCTCGGCCGGGGCGACCACTCCACCGTCGTGCACGCCTGCAAGCAGATCGAAGCACAGATCAAGCTCACGCCCGCGCTTCAAGCAGACCTGGACGCGGTCCGCACGACTCTTGGATTACTGACCGCCTGACTCACTACCGACCGCCCCAACCAGTCTTATCGGAGGAAGCCATCTTCGTTTGCCTTCGAGCCCTTTCCGGATTCAGATGAGCAGCCTCTGACTCAGACAACCCACACTTTTCACACAATTCACCAGCCTACAGTTACCACCAAAAGGAGATCCTGCGGGTTTCTATAATCGACTTACTAATGATCGATCTCGTTGAAATACACGTAGTGTCTGGTTCTGGTGGTAATGGAGCAGTGAGCTTTCGCCGGGAGAAATTCGTGCCGCGTGGCGGCCCCGATGGTGGCGACGGCGGCCGAGGCGGTGATGTCATCTTGCGGGCAGACCCGGGACTGACCACGTTGGCGCACCTTCGTTTCAGGCGGACTTACAAGGCGGGTGACGGACAGCCCGGCGCCAAGAGGAAGCAACACGGGGCGAGTGGCGAGAGCCTGGTCATCAACGTGCCTGTCGGGACAGTCGTGGTCGCGGAGGAGACGGGCGAGGTTTGGGACCTCGCGGCGCCTGGTGCCCAGGTCGTGGTCGCTCGAGGCGGCGAAGGCGGGCGTGGCAATGCCCGGTTTGCCAACTCGGTACGCCAGGCGCCGGCCTTCGCTGAAAAAGGGCTACCCGGCGAGGAGAAGGTCCTGAAGTTGGAGCTGAAGCTCCTTGCGGATGTTGGCATCATTGGGCTGCCAAACGCCGGCAAGTCGACGCTTCTTCGCGCTGTGTCTCGTGCCAGGCCAGAGGTGGGCGACTATCCGTTCACGACTCTGGAACCAGTGCTGGGCGTAGTCGAAGCCGGTATGGACTCCTTCGTCATGGCGGACTTACCGGGCTTGATCGAGGGAGCGCATGAGGGCGTGGGGCTGGGGCACCAGTTCTTGCGACACGTGGAGCGCACTCGAGTGCTCGTGCATCTCCTCGATGGCACCTCGCCGGACCCGGTGCGAGACTACGAGACCGTGCGTCGTGAGCTTGTGCTTTACGACCCAACTCTGGAAAAGCGTCCGGAACTCGTCGTCCTGAACAAGATCGACATCCCGGAAGTCAGAAGCCGGGTCGAAGAAATACGAAAGACCTTCTCACCTACGCCAGTGCTAGCGATTTCCGGCGCCACGGGCGAAGGTGTAGACAGCCTGATCCAGGAGCTCCTCCGGCTGCTACGAGAAAACCCTCCCGTCGCTACGGAAAGCGTCAGCGAACTGCCCGTGCTGCGGCCGCAGGCGCATGGCCGGCTCGAAGTGTCGAAAGTGGACGATGCATACGTAGTAACCGGTGAGGAGGCTGAAAAAGCAGCCCTGAAGCTCGGCGGCGGCGGCTTCGAAGCCCTGGACGAACTGCAGGACCGGCTCCGGCGCATGGGGCTCGAGAAGGCCATGCGGCGCGCAGGCGCGAAGCCTGGAGACCGGATCAAAGTTGCTGGCGTCGAACTGGAGTGGCAAGGATGAGGCTGGGCGTCCTCGGCGGCACCTTCAACCCCATCCATGTGGGACATCTCATTCTCGCCCACTGCGCCGCTGTCCAGCTCGGTCTAGACCGGGTGCTCTTCCTGCCAGCAGGCGACCCGTGGCGGAAGGCTGGAAGCGGTGTCCTCTCCGGGTTGCATCGCGCCACTATGGTCCGCCTGGCGATAGAGGGTGACGAGCGCTTTGGCCTCGATGAGCGCGAGGTGCGCCAGGAGGGCCCCAGTTACACGTCCGTGACGCTCTCAGAGCTGCGCCGGGAAGCCGGCGATTCGAGCAGGCTCTTTTTCCTCCTCGGCGAAGACGCGCTCGAGGACATGGCGTACTGGCACGAGCCGGAAGTGATTCTAGAGATGGCAACACTGGCCGTGGCGCCGAGATTGGTCACGCCAGTGCCCGCGCCGCCCCGGCACGTCAAGCGCAAAGCGCTGGAGTTGCCCCCATATGAGCGGATCGACATGCCCTATATCGGGATCAGCTCCACCGACCTGCGGGCGCGAGTGAGTCGCGGCGAGAGCCTGAAGTACCTCGTCCCGGATAGCGTCGACCGTTACATCAGGGAGAACCAGCTGTATCGATAGGCTGGCTGTCCATCATCCCCCTGCTGGCGTGACGCGCGCGACCCGGGCCGGTCCGCTGCCGCCACTCTTCCGGCGCCTTGCCGAGGATGACTGAGACGCGCGGAATGGGCGGGAAGAGAAAAGGCCGCAGGTGGGCGTTCTCTACCCACTCGAACCCGGAAGACGTTGCGGCCGCAGCAATGTCGGCGAAGCTTCTCAGGTTGCAGGACTCGACGCCACGGGTGAGCAGCCACCGATGCCAGCGGTTCAAGGACTCGGAGCGAGTTGGACCGAACTCCCAGAGGAGAGCCAGGCCGCCGGCCTTCAGGACTCGATGCATCTCCCTCAACAGGCGGACGAGCCCGGCGTCGTCCAGGTGCTTGATCAGGTAACTCGACGTCACCACATCGAACAGCTCACTACGAAAAGGCAAACTCAAAGCTGAGCCCTGGACTAACGAGATGTCCGGGGACATAGCCCTGGCGCTGTCCCGGCGCGCGCGGCGTAACATCTCGGGCGAAAGGTCGATCCCTACAGGAGGTTTTTCGAACCTGACTCGCGAAGCCAGGACCTGCAGGAGGCTTGCCCGCCCGCAACCGACGTCGAGCAGGCGCTGATCCGCCCGTAGTCGCAGTAGCCGGTCAAGCCGAAAGACCGGTGTGTTGACGAACATGGAACCGGGTACGGAGGCAAAGAACTCGTAGGCTTTCCCGCTCAGGGACCTTCCTTGCAGCCAGCGGTCGTACTGGCGGGCGGTTAGTGACTCGCTCA
>DATLYJ010000102.1 GCA_035574915.1 Dehalococcoidia bacterium
GCGCTGAACTTCAAAGAAAACTCGCTTCCAGGGCCCGGTTCAGCGGACCATTAGCGCCCCACCCAGGGCGAGCGTCCTGTCGGTCTCGCTGGGCCCGGGCTCCTCGCCGAGGTCCGTGCTCCAGGTGCGGAGCCAGGGCAGGACGCGGCGCAGCGCCTCGAACTCACTTCGCGAGAGTTCGTTCATGATAGCGTCCCGCTCCGCCTCCAGGCGCGCGACCTCGTAGCGCCGCGGCAGCGAGGCCGTCGCGGCCTCGTATGCCGCCACCAGGCGGTGCGCCCTCTCGCCGAGGCGCAACCACGCCCGCAGGCGCCCGACGACGGCCCTGCGGCGCTCATGGGTTGGCAATTCGTACTCGGCCTCGATCTGCCGCCGTAGCGCTTCGCGCAGGCGCTCGTCAGGAAGAGCCAGGGCGTCCGCGAACCACTCCTCCTGGGAGCCAGGTTCGAGCCTTGGCGGCGAGATGTGAAGTTTGACTTCGCGACGCGTGCGTAGAGTCTGGACCATCGATAGACCTCCAGTTGATGTGAAAGCCCAGGGACAGAACAGACCTGTGCGCTGAATCATCTACCGTACCTAGCACTCCCCTGTCAAGAGTGCTAAGGGGCGCGTGCGAGTAGTCCGGTCTCCTTTCGGGCCTCGCGGCTCCGTCGTGCTCGGTCTCTGACTTTCGGCCGTCGGGGTAGCGGCAAGCGCGAGAGGGCAGTCCCCCGGACGGCAGGCGCCTACTCCCGCAGCCACTTCACCTTGTGGCGGCCTACCGCCACGACCTTGTCGCCCTGGAGGACCTCGAACTCGTAATCCAGGAAGGCAGTGCGGCCAGAGATGCCCTTGTCAGCGACGGCCTCGCGCATCACGTACGGCTCATCCTGGAAGAGCGGGGCGCGCAGGGCCAGGGCGTGCTGCGCCCACATGCCGGGGTTGCGCACGCCGCTGACCGCCAGGCGGCGCGTGCGCGTGACCTGCAGCGCGAAGTTGTGCAGCGCTTCCGGCGGTATGAGCGGCCGCCCGAAGGGCGAGGAGTCTTCGTACCAGGGCGTCGTGTCCCCGGCCGCCTCGAGCATCCGCCGGATTCGAGACCAGTCCGGCGTCCAGCCGCCCGGTGGCGGCGCGCTTGAAGCCGGACCGAGACGCATGGCGACGTCATCGAATCGCGCCCCCAGTTCCACCTCCGGGAGCGCGCTTTCGGCGCCCCTGCGCCCGTCCAGGGTGCGGTCCCACGGCACCTCGAAGCCTAGCCCCGCCCGCCCGGAGCAGCAGAGGCGCCCCTCCGCGGTCACGACTCGCAAGCCCACGCTGCCGTCGCCCGTAAGCTCTGCTTCCTCACGGATGTCGTTGCTCGTATAGACCGGCGTCACGAACTTCAGGTCGTACCAGCCGCCCTCGAACCAGCGCGCCCCCAGAAGGGCTACGAGGCCCGGCATCGCCGCCGTACCGACGGTGCTCCCGGGCACGAAGGCCCCCTCGAACCCCAGAGAGCGCGCTGCGTCGTCGTCGTGGATGCTGCCCTTGCTGTCGGCGGAGAGGTTTATCAGCCGCCGCCACGGTCCCACGTGCCTGGTCGCTGTCGTCATCGCCCGCCTCCAGCCAACTTACTGAAGTCGCACCGCCGTCCCGGAGGCCGAGACCATCATCATGCTGTTGCCAACGGTTTCGTAATCGATGTCTACGCCGACCACCGCGTCGGCGCCCAGCGCCGCGGCCCTCTCCTCCATCTCGCGAATGGCCGTCTCGCGGGCCTCGGTCATCTTCTTCTCGTAGCTGCCGGACCTGCCGCCAACCACATCGCGCAGGGCCGCGCCGATGTCCCGAAAAATGCTAGTGGCGACGATCGTCTCGCCGACCACTATCCCGATGTACTCCTTGATCTGCTTTCCCTGCACATCGTGGGTGGTGGTCACGATCATCGCGTCGTCTCCAGTGCTGCAGGCCGTGCTCGTCTGAGCGCAAGCTTACTCCAGACCACTGACGCGCGCCCCCGCCTCCGCCAGGACTTCCTGCGTGTGCTCGCCCAACCGCGGCGCCTGGTTGGGCCTGAGGTCGCCGGCGTCGAAGCTGAAGGGCAGTCCAGGGCACGCGTACTCCCTGCCGTCCACGACTGCGGGCTTGAAGTAGCCGCGGGCCTCGAGTTGCGGGCTGGCCAGGATTGCCAGCGGGTCATCGATCGGCGCGAACGTGTAGCCCTGGGCCGCGGCATCAGCGAACCACTGGTACCGGCCCTTCGTGCGCAGCGACTCGCGGAAGTGCGGCTCGATCTCCGGCCAGCGCTCGGCGCGGACGCTGGGGTCGCTGAACTCGTGCGTGACAAACTGCTCTAATCCGAGGAAGAAGGCAAGCGCCTCCCACTCAGCCCTGAGCGCCAGGATGTACAGCAGCCCGTCCGCGGTCATCACCGTGTGGGGAAAGCCCTGCCGCCCCTGCTCGCGCCTTTCCCGCCGGGTGCCTGTCCCCGCGTAGCACCACTGCGCGATGTGCCGGGTCCAGTGGTGCGCGAATGCCTCCTGCATCGAAAGGTCGATGTGCACCCCGGTCTCGCTGCCGCTTTCGACACCATGCACGGCCGCGAGCGCCGCCGTGGCGGCGTTGATCCCGGCGACGAACGCCGCGGCATAGCCGGCCAGCTTCAGCGGCGGCGCGTCATCCCAGCCCGTGTTGTGGACGACACCGCCCATTGCCTGCACGACAAGCTCGCTTGCCTGCCAGCCAGCGCGGGGCCCGGCCTGCCCGAAGGGGGCGATGCTAACCAGAACGAGTCCGGGGTTGAGGCGCGAGAGCGCCTCCCACCCCAGGCCTCGGGCGGCCATGGCCCCGGCGCCCAGGTCCTCGACCACGGCGTCACAACCGGCGACGAGCCGGCTGAATGCCTCCCGCCCTTCCTCCGCGTCGAGGTCGAGGCAGGCGCTGCGCTTGCGCCGGTTGGCGTACTGGAAGAGGGAGTCGTCGCCCAGGTCGTCAGTCTTCGTCCGCCACGGGTCGCCGGTTGGCGACTCTACTTTGATGACGTCACAGCCCAGGTCAGCCAGGAGCATCCCTGCATAGGCCGCGGCCAGGTTCTCGCTGAGCTCCAGGACCCTCACGTGGCGGCCTCCATGTCTGCGCCGGCGGCCGGCAGGCCGAGGCGCCGGGCAAAGTCGGCATCGTGAGGCGCGCCGGGCGCCGGGTTGGGCTCGGTCGTCTCGACCTTCGAAGCGCGGAGGAGCGCGCCGTCCGCTTCCAGGGCAGCAACCTCTTCTGGTGGTATCGAAAGCCACTCCCCCAGTACCGCCTCGTTGTCCACTCCGGCAAAGCGTATGTCGCGTAGTCTCGCGCGGGAGCGCCCTTCGGCCACCCAGGGCGTCGTGGGATGTGGATGGGCCGTATGCCCGTACATAGGTTGGCCGTGCTCGACGGTCTGGAAGAAGCCGCGCGCCGCCAGGTGAGGGTCGAAGGGAAAGTCGGAGACCTTGTTCACCGGCCCCGCAGCCACCCCGACCGCCTGGAGGCTCTCGGCGACCGCGACTTTATCCTGGGGCCGCGTCCAGCGGGCGATCCGGTCGTCGAGCTCGTCCTGGGCTTCAAGGCGGCCGTCTATGCTCGCAAAGCGCGCGTCCTCCAGCCCCCCGCCGGCGAGCGCTGCGAAGGCGCGCCACTCCGCGTCGCTGCGAATGGATAGGGCGACCCATTCGTCCTCACCCGCGCAGGGGTAGATGCCCTGCGGCGCGGCCGCCGCGTCGCGGTTGCCGCGTCGCGGCGGCATGGCACGCCCGCTGCGGGCGGCATTGAGCATGAAGTGGCCCAGCAGCGTGACTATGGACTCGTACATGGAGACGTCGATGTACTGGCCGCGCCCGGTCTCGCGCCGGCGCCGCAGGGCGGCGACCAGCGCGAGCGCCGCGAACCGACCCGATAGCTGGTCGGCGAATACGCCGCTGCCGACCCGCACCGGCGGGTCATTCTCGTTTCCGCTCAGCCGGTTCATGCCGCCGGCGGCCTCGACGCTCGGCCCGTAGGCCGGGTAGTCCTGCCACGGCCCTGGCACGCCGTAACCAGTGAGCTGAAGCACGATCAAGTCCGGCTTCATCCTCAACAGGTCCTCAGGGCCTAGGCCGAAGCGCGGCATCACGTCCGCGGTGAAATTGCTCGCGACAACGTCCGCGACGCAGATGAGGCGCTTCGCCAGCGACAGGCCCTCGCGGTCCCTGAGGTCGATGCCTATGCATTTCTTGCTGAGGAACACCCCGTCGACGACCGAGATGTAGACTCCGAAGCCTCGCGACGGCGACGCGACGCGCACCACCTCGGCCCCTAGTTCGGCGAGCGTCCTCGTGCCTGCCGGCAGCGAGTACGCCGTCTCAAACGCGAGGACGCGGACACCTCGGAGCGGCAGGTAGGGCGGCGCTTCGTACAAGGGCGCTCCGAACGGGACGGTTGGAGCTAGTTGTAGCATTATTGGCAACGCAAGGCATCCCCGCCGCGAAGAGAGAAGGGTGGTGCGGTCTGACCCGAGAGAAGCAGGTGACATTCCCCAGCGGCGCCCTGACCCTGGAGGGGGCCTACTACACGAGCGGTGACACCGAGCCGGAGGCCGCCGTCGTCGTTTGCCACCCGCACCCGCAGTACGGCGGAGACATGCGCAACCTGGTGGTGTCCGTGATCGTTCGCGGGGCGCTGGATGCCGGACTCGGGGCGCTGACCTTCAACTTCCGCGGCGTCGGGCGCAGCCAGGGTGCCTACGACGGCGGCGCCGGCGAACGAGACGACGTCCGTGCGGCCCTGGCCTGGTTACGGTCGCGGGAGGGCGTGCGCAGAGTCGCCCTCGCCGGCTACTCCTTCGGCGCTGCCATGGCCGCGGCCGCGGTGGACGCCTCCGTGCCGGCGCTGGCCCTCGTAGCCCTGCCGGCGGGCATGGTGCGCTCGGATGGCGCAGCCGGGCTCGCCGCCTACGACGGCCCGGTCCTCCTTATCTCCGGGCAGAACGACAACATCAGCAGCGAGGACGCCCTTCGCCAACTCGCGGCTGGACTCCCGACACGGCCAGAGGTGGTGATAGTCCCGGGGACGGACCACTTCTGGTGGGGGCAGGAGCGGGCGCTGGCCGATGCGTTGTGCGACTTCTTCGCCCGGCACCTCGGAGGCCCGGCGTGAGCGCCGAAGAGCGCGCAAAGGCTCTGGGCCTGGACCTGACGCGGCCCGTGACGCCCCTTGCGAATTACGTGCCGGTGGTCCGCGCCGGCAATCTCGTCTTCCTCTCCGGGCACGTCCCGCCCGCCGGGGCTGATGGCTCGCGCCCCGCAGGCAAGCTCGGGGCCGACTTCGACGCCGATCAGGGCTATCAGTTCGCCCGCTCGGTGGCGGTCGCGCTCCTCGCGAGCCTTCGCGCCGAGATACGCTCGCTCGACCGCGTGCGCCGCATAGTGAAGGTCCTGGGCCTCGTGAACGCGACGCCTGACTTCGCGCAGCACCCGCGGGTTGTCAACGGCGCTTCAGACCTACTCGTGGAAGTCTTCGGCGAAGCAGTCGGAAAGCACGCGCGCTCGGCCATGGGCGCGGGGAGTCTTCCCGGGGGCGTGCCGGTGGAGATAGAGATGGTAGTCGAGGTCGAGGACAGCGGCTGAGGTTGTGCCTCAGGCGGCGATGTCGTACCTCTTCAGCGTGCGCACTGCCTCCGCAAGCGAGTCCATTGGACGGCCGACCAGGAAGCCCTGGATGCCCTGGATCACGACGTCCGGTATCTGAGCTTCGTCGGAGTTGATCAGGTCGAACATCTCCAGGCTGTCAATGCCCTCGGCGATGACGAAGGCGTTGGCCTCGCGGGCAAAAGCCGTAATGGCCAGCAACACGGCCCGGCCAGGGCCGCGACGCACAGCGTCGACCAGCACCGACCGGTCGATCTTCACGTAGTCGACGCTGACCTGGCGCAAGATCTCGAGGCCGGAATTGCCGGTCCCCACATCGTCAAGAGCGATAGAAAAGCCCGCCGCCCGTAGCTCCTCAATGCGTTCACCCAGAAGCTGGACGGGGATAGACGCTTGCTCCGTGATCTCGAGCACGATCGATGAGGTGTCCAGCCCGGAAGCGCGGACCAGGCCCGCAATCTCAAAGGCTGAAAACGCCTTGTTCGCCAGGCTACGGGGATTGATGTTCACGAAAAGCCGCATGCCAGCAGGCAGGTCCCGTGCAGAGCGAAGCGCCGCGCGGAAGCAAAGGAGGTCCAGCTGCCATGTCTTGCCGATGCGCTCGGCGGCCTGGAAAGCTTCCACCGGGCCGCTGATGACGCTATCGTCCGGCGGCCGCATGAGCGCCTCGAACGCGATCAGGTGCCTATCGCCGAGGAGGTAGATGGGCTGGAATACGGTGCGTACGGAACCGGTGTCGAGTATCTGGCGCAGTGCGGACGTCTTCTCAGTGGTCAGGGTTATACTCCCGCCGCCGTCGCTGTCGTAGGTCGCCACCTGGTTCTTCCCGGCCCCCTTTGCCTCGTACATGGCCGAGTCTGCGTGTTCCTTGAGGAGGTCAAGGTCGAAACCATCCTGGTCCGTGCAGGCGACGCCGATGCTTACGGTTGACAGTTCCAGGCTTGACTCCACCGCGGTGCGGAGCCTTTCCATCGCTGCGACTGCCTCGTCGAGAGATGTTTCCGTGAGGATCACCGCGAACTCATCCCCGCCGACGCGGAAGGCCCGGTCGTGCGCGCGAAGGTAGCCAAGCAGCCGTGCGAACTCGGCGAGGACCATGTCGCCGCGGACGTGCCCATGGGCGTCGTTGACCTCCTTGAAGTCGTCGACGTCGATGATTGCCAGCGAGAGCGGCCTGTTGTCGCGGACCGCGCGCGAGAGCTCCCGGCTCAATTCCTCCTGGAATGCCCGGTGATTGCCCAGGCCAGTAAGTGCGTCGGTGAGAGCGGCCTCGCTGAGGCGCGCCAGTTCCCCCCGCCTGACGACCTCCTCGTTGTCCATGCGGCGGATGGCGAAGAACACCGCCCCAACCAGCGGCAACCCGAGGGCATACAGCCCGAGGGTCAGGAGCAAGTGGCGGCTCATCTCCGACCTTACCTGTTGGTATCGCGCCTCTGCCTCCGCGCGCCGGGCATTCGCGAGGACTGCCAATTGCTCGACAGCCCGCTCGAACACTTCCTCCCCACCGAGACTCGAAGGGGGGAGTTGTCCAGAGCGCACCAGACCTATGACGCGGAGTCCATCCTCGAGCAATTGGCCATACTCTGCGTGCAGCGCTTCGAAAGCCGCGCGATCGTCATCGTCGCCACGGTCAAGGATGCGGCGCTCGGCGGCGATTGCGGCCTCCAGTGCGCGTTCAAACTTGTCGATGTCGCTAGGTCTGCCTTCCGTCCTCAAGCGCAGGAAGTGGTAGGACGCCAGGGTTGCCTGGTTGACGATCCGCCGGTACTCGTCGCTGATTGCCTCTTGCTCCGCAACGCTGCGGAGGTCATTACGCTGCTTGATGATCCCCACGATGGCCCAGGTCGCCATGCCGACGAGGAGCAGAGCGATCAGGGCCATGGCTGCGCCTATGAGCTTCGAACGTGGGAGTGCCATCAATACGAGCTTCGGCTGATCTGTTAACAAATCGTAGCCCCCAGCTTGATTTGGCCATCCGGACGGGACGCGGTGCTAAGATCGTGCCCTCTTCCCTGGCTAGAGGAGGCCGCCATGCCGGTCATGGAGATCAACGGCGCCAACATCAACTATGAGGTGCTTGGCGAAGCCGGGCCCTGGGTTGTGCTTACGCCGGGCGGCCGCGGGGCGAAGGAGATGGTGAAGCCCCTAGGGCAGGCCATAGCCAGCGCGGGCTACCGGGTGCTGCTACACGACCGGCGCAACTGCGGCGCGTCCGACGTGATCATCGATGGCGAACTCTCGGAGCAGGAGATCTGGGCGGACGACCTCTACGAGCTCCTGTCGCGACTGGACGCCCTGCCGGTGTACGCAGGCGGCGGCTCCGCAGGCTGCAGGCTCTCGCTCCTCCTCACGCTGCGTCACGCGGGCTCGACGCGCGGGTTGCTGCTCTGGTCGGTGACGGGCGGACCCGTGGCGGCGGAACGCCTCGGTTACAACTACTACGGGCAGTTCATAGAGGCGGCGCAGCGCGGGGGCATGCCGGCGGTCTGTGAGACCGAGTTCTTCAAGCAACGGATCGAGCAGAACCCGGCGAACAAGGACCGGCTCCTGTCCATGGACCCGACCCGCTTCCAGCGGGTCATGGAGCGCTGGCGTGAATTCTTCACCGAGGGCGCGGAGCTCCCTGTCATCGGCGCCACGGCGGCCCAACTCAAGGGGATCAAGGTCCCCGCATGCATCGTGCCGGGAAACGACGACGTCCATCCCCGCAAGGCCGGAGAGGGACTGCACGAGCTCCTGCCAAACAGCGAGCTTCACTACCTCCGCACCGACGCCGAGCTCGCGGCCTTGCCGGACCGCGACCCGGCGGAGGTCCTGGCCGAGACCCGGCAACGCCTCGCACAGGTCTTCATCCCCTTTCTGGACAGGCTCGAAGGCCGGTAGGCGTTTCTCCGAAGGCGAGAGTTAACATGGAGGCGTGGAGCCTCGTGACCTTGGACTTCTGATTGCGGCCGTCGGCCTCACGGCCTTCGTCATCGGACTCGCGATGGCGTGGGGCCTCCTCGGCTGGTTCGGCCGCCTTCCCGGTGACATCCGCATCGAAGGCGAGAGCGTGAAGGTCTATATACCGGTCGCATCCATGATCCTGGTCTCCGGCGCGCTCACGCTGGCGCTGGCCCTTGCCCGCCGCATCTTCTAGCGACTCCCTCCGTGCTTCCCGTGCCCCTTGCCGTCGCGGCAGTGGAGGGCGTCACCATCTAACGAGAATGGCTTGTAGTAAACTACCGTCGTGAACGCGGTGCCGCGCAGCCTCCTGGATGCCAAGCTTGTGCTCGATGAAGAGCGGTCCTACTGCCCGATGCGGGCGACGCTCGCCCTCCTCGGTCAGAAGTGGATGCCGCGCATTATCTACGAACTGATGCGCGGCAAAAGGCGATTCAACGAGCTCTCTTGCGCCGTCGGCGGCTGCAACTCACGTACCCTGCGCGACCGCCTCAAGCTACTCGAGGAGCTGGGTGTCATCGAGCGCAACGTCGTCACGGTGATGCCTCCGTGGGTCGAGTACGAGCTCACGGAAAAGGGCCGCCAGCTCGGCGAGGCCATGGCCCGCCTCGAGGAATGGGCCCGCCGGCACATGACGCAGCCGATAGTCTAGCGCGTGCCAGCTTCCCTCACCGACTTCCCTGCCGGCCACCAGTTTCCCGCGACCTCCTTCACCATCACGCCTGAGATGTCGCGCGCCTACCGCGAAGCGACGGGCGACTGCCAGGGCGAGGTCTACGCCGCCGCCGGAAACGCTGTGCCGCCACTGGCGGTGGCCGCCCTTGCCCTCGGTGAGCTGCTAAAGGTCGTCCGCCTGCCCGAGGGGTCCCTGCACGCCAGTGAGTCGCTCGAGGCGCGGCGGGTCGTCCCCGATGGTTCCGAGGTCGTCTGCAGCGCCCGCCTCGTCCAGCGCTCGGTCCGGGGCGGCTATGTCTGGTCAGTGATCGAGAGCGAACTCTCGGTGGGCAGCGAAGTGGCTGTGGTCGCCCGCGCGACAGTCCTTTCTCCCGCCGCCACCGAGGCCCGGGCATGACCCATCTCGAGGCGCCCGCCGTCCACCCCCTCACGAGGACGCTGACCCAGACGCAGATAGTCGCCTACGCCCGCGCCAGCGGGGACTTCAACCCCATCCACGTCGACGAAGCGTTTGCCAGGAATACACCCCTGGGCGGCACTATCGCCCACGGCATGCTTGTGCTGGCCTTCATCTCGGAGATGATGACCGCTGCCTTCGGGCGGGCCTGGCTGGAGGGCGGCCGCCTGGACGTGCGCTTCCGCTCTCCCTCGCGTCCCGGCGACACCATCACGGCCCGCGCTTCAGCCGGCAAGGCCGAGGACGGCCTCATTCGCTACCAGGTCGAGTGCGTCAATGGCGCCGGAGAGCAGGTCATCAGCGGTACGGCATGGGTAAAGCCATGAGCGACTCCGAGCGCGACCTGGCTAACGAGTCACTTGCCCGCTGGTGCTATGCCTGCGGCGACCTCAACCCAATCGGCCTTCACCTCGAGTTCCGAGTCGAGGACGACTGGGCGGTGGCCAGCTTCGTTGCCAGCCGCGAACACCAGGGCTATCCCGGCTTCGTGCATGGCGGCGTCGTCTCGGCCCTGCTGGACGAGGCCATGGGGTGGGCTACTTACGGGCGCGGAGTCTGGGCCGTGACCGGGCGTATGAGCACGCGCTTCCGCGGCGCCGTTCCGGTCGGCGAGCCACTGGAGGTCCGTGGGCGCATAAAGCGAGACCGCGGCCGGACCCTGGAAGTCATGGCGGAGCTCCGCGATCACTCGGGAGCGCTTCTGGCCGCGGCCGAAGGCCTCTTCTTCCGGCTCCAGGGTGAGCAGGCCCGCCGGATGGCCCAGGCGGTGGCCGCGCTCATGAAGCCATCGCCCTGAGAATCAGGCCTCGGCGGTGAGCCGCACGACATCCCAGGCCGCGCCGGCCACCTCGGAGACTTCGTCCAGGGTCGTGGAATTGAGTGCCTCGGAGGACGCCGCGGGCGCTGGCATGTCCGCCTCCGGTTGGCGGCGCCTTATCCCCGGCGCGGGCGCCTTCACGGCGCGCCAGGCCGCTTCTGCGAGCTCCTGGATCGCCTGCTCCAGCGGGGTTGTCGCCAGGCCAGCGAGCCAGCGCCTCGCGTACGCTTCCGCCGGGCCAATCACCACTGCTCGGTACAGGTCGTCGGCCATCACCCTGAGCACGCCGGTGGCGGTGTACCGCCGCCGCCAGGCGCCGGTTTCGGCCACGAACCGCCAGCTGACGTCTGGCCGTACCGTGGCGATTTCGCGCCGTTCGGATTCCGGGAGCGTGAGCATGAAGTGCGCCAGCTTCGGGTTCTGCGCCGTCCAGGTCAGGTAGTGCCGCACCGTCGCCTTCACGCCGGATTCGGCGTCGGGGCAAGCGGCGAGCACGGCCATAAAGGCGCGCTGATAAGCCTCCACGCCTTCGAGATAGAGGGCCGTGGCCAGCGCATGCTTACTCTTGAAGTGATGGTAAATGCTGCCGGTGCTGGCTCCCGAAGCCAGGCGCACGTCCTCGATCGTCGTCTCCTCATAGCCGCGACTGGCGAACAGCTCCAGGGCAGCGTCCAGGATCGCTCGGCGGGAATTTCGTGAAGAAGGGCCTCGAGTAGGTGACATTACTAGAATCTTACTCTAGAATGCCGTTCTAACGTACCGGCTTCTACTCAGCCGGCGCGCCATCCCCGAGGGCCCATGGGGCGCAGCGGGCAGACAGCCCGACTAGAAGGACAGAAGCATGCGATTGTCGGACTCCCCGGAAGAGGCCGCCTGGCGGCAAACGGTGCGGGATTTCCTCGAGAAGGAGCTG
>DATLYJ010000103.1 GCA_035574915.1 Dehalococcoidia bacterium
TTTATGACAACCGAAGTCTCCGGCGCCGTCCGGCGCATCGTCGTGGCCACGGACCGCTCGCCTTCGGCGGACGCCGCGGCGCGCTGGGCCGCGAACCTGGCCCGCAGCCAGGGCGCCGACATCGTAGTCGTGCAGGTCATCGTCCCGCCGCCTTCGCCGAACGGCGCCGGGGCTATCGTGTCCCCGGACCGCCTGGATGACGCCCTGTCATCGCTGACCCGCTTCGCGCGTGAGCTGGGTGGCGTCCGCGGCCGTGCGCGCGTCATCGTCGACGATGACCCCTCGACGGGCATCCTGCGCGCGATCGAAGAAGAAGACGCCGATGTCGTCGTTGTCGGCAACGTGGGCATGAGCGGGCGCAAAGAGTTCCTGCTCGGGAACGTCCCCAACCGCGTCTCGCACAACGCGCGCTGCACCGTGATCATCGTCAACACGGCTGCCGCCGAGCCTGAAGTTTCCACCGCCGCCGTGGGCGTGACTCCGGAGCGCCGCCTTCTGAGGCGCGCCTGGCGCCTGGGGCGCATCATGGCGCGCGCCGGCATGCGGGAGCTGCTGACCCGTCCCTCTACCGACGAGCGGGCGATCCGCGAGCGGGCGCGCCGGTTCCGCGACGCGCTGGACGCGTCCGGCCCGACATTCGCCAAGCTCGGCCAGATCCTCTCGACCCGGCCCGACCTCATACCGCCGTCCTTCCTCGAGGAGTTGCAGACCCTTCAGGAACAAGTCACCCCTCTCACCCAGGCCGAGGTAGTCGCAGCGATGGAGAAGGAGCTGCGCGTGCCCTGGGAGGACGTCTTTGCGAGCATCGACCCCGTGCCCCTGGCGGCAGGCACCATCGCCCAGGTGCACCGGGCGACCCTGGAGAGCGGCGAACGGGTGGTCGTGAAGGTCCAGCGGCCGACCGCCGAGCAGGACATCATGGACGACCTTGGCCTGCTGGAGATGTTCGTGCAGCGGGCCGGGGACAGGCCTGCCTTTCGGCGGGTCTTCGACCTTCCAGCGATCATCGACCACCTGTCTCAGTCCCTGCGCCGCGAACTGGACTTCCGGCAGGAGGCTGCGAACATCCGTCGCATGCGCGACGTGCTCGCCCCGTACTCACGGCTCGAAGTGCCGCTGGTCTATGAGGCCTACTCGACTCCGAGGCTGCTCGTGATGCAGGAAGTCCAGGGCGGCCCCGTGACCTCGGCGCCAGAGAGGCCTGAGCGGCGTGAAGCCGCGCGCCAGCTCCTCGAGTCCTTCTACAGCCAGATCCTCACCGAAGGCTTCTTCCACGCCGACCCCCACCCGGGCAACCTCAAGTGGTGGGACGGCAAGATCTACTTCCTGGACCTCGGCATGGTCGGCGAGGTGGAGGCCTCGATCCGGGAGTTGATGCTCCTCCTCCTGCTCGCCTTCGCGCAGGAAGACGCGTCCTTTCTCGCCGAGGTCGTGCTCATGCTCGCTGGCAGCGCCAAGCCGGGCCAGGATGTCGACGTTGGCTCCTTCCGCGAGGAAGTCGGCCGCATGGTGGAGAAGTATCGGCGCCTTTCCCTGCGAGAGCTGCAGTTGGGCCCGATCCTGCAGGAGATAACCGAGATCGGCCTCCGGCACCGCGTCCCCGTGCCGGCGTCGCTGATGCTCAGCGGTAAAGCCTTCGCCCAGATGCAGCTCATCGCGGCGGACCTCGACCCTACGCTCGACCCCTTCGCGGTCGCCGGCTCCTTCGTGATGCGCCACACGCTCGGCCGGCTCTCGGCCGCGGTAGACCCTCGGCGCGTGATGTACGAGGGTCAGAAGGCCTGGGTTCGCATCATGCGGTTCATCGAGGCGATCGAGGGTCTGACGGGCGCCCGGCCCGGCGGGAACCTGCAGGTGAACTTTCGCGGCACGGAGAACTTGGAGGAGACCATTGGCCGGTCCGCGCGCCAGCTCTCCCTGGCGCTCGCGATCAGCGCCTCCATCCTCGGTACCGCGATGTCCGCGAACTCCCAGCGGGTGCCGAAGTGGCTGCCAGCGACTCTGGGCGCCGCGGGCAGCGCGATGACGGGCATGCTTCTGCTGGAGTTGCGCCGCCGGCCGAAGAAGTAGGCGGCAGCCGCCAGGAATCCGGCCGCGGGGCGTGCCCTCGCCGGCGCCAGCACCCCCGGCTGCGAGCCTGACCTTCGGACCGGGCGCGCCGACCTGACGGCATCGAGATCCCGGGTTCGCCGGCGCCGTCCTCCCGCCTAGGGCTGCTCGTGGTGGTGTCGCGCGAAGTGGTGGCTCAGACTCGAGGCCTCGTGAGCCGATGACATGAGGCGCCTGAAAAGGCGCTGTCCCCATTCGGAGCGGCGGTGCCTTTCGCCAGAGGCCATCCGGTCCAGCGCCTTCTCCAGCACGAAGGCCAGGGCTTCGATCATCCCGCCCAGGACCGCGCGCTCCAACCGGTTCTCTATCCTCTGCCTTCGCGTCACTCGCGCAGTCTAGTCCGGGCCGCCCGCCAGCGCCATCGCAGCCCGGCGCGGCTGTGTGTTTCGCCGGAGTTGGCCTCTGCACGGCGGCCATGACAGTTTCCTGCTAGCGCTGGTGCTCTGCCTCCCGCCCCGGATTCGCGCCGGCGGGCGAGAAATCACTGCTTGCAAGGATGGCGCCGGCCCGGGCCGGAGCGACACTCCGTCTACGACAGGAGGCAGGAGGTGAGAGACATGGCAACGGCAGGTAGTCGCCCATCGGTAGGCGGTCCGATCGCAAGAAGGGGGAAGACAATGGCAATCTCTATCGGTCATCCAGCAGCACGGCGGTTCCATGTAAGCGGCCTGGCGGCAGCGGCGGCGATCGTCGCCCTGATGGGCGCGTCCGCCGGCATCGCCGCGGTCGCCCTGGACGGCGGCGGGGGCGCGGCCCTGAGCCGCCCGGCCACGCTGCAGCGCAGCGTGGGGCAAGGAAGCGCGCCCGAGTCGCTTACGGTAGTGATCGTGGGCTCGGTCCAGGACAAGGAGAGCTTCACTGCCGCCCAGCAGGCGGCGCGGAACATCCAGGAGGCGGGGGCGGAGACCCTGATGCTCGATAGCTTCCAGGTGCTCGTGGTCCCGCCCGGTGACGCGCAGGCATGGACCGCGCTCCGCGACGTGCAGGAGGTCCGCCTCCAGGAGGGCCTCGAGTTTACCGTCGTCGACTTGCGCTAGCGCCCTCGGTGGGTGGCCGGCGCCTCCCGGCCAGCCGCCGCGACGACAAGCGTGTCGGGGCCCGAGCCATTCGCGCGGGCCCCGCTCGCTTCTGTGATACTATGCGCGTTCTGGAACGCCGGGTGGGCCGCAGCCGAAAGAGGAAACCAACGTGCCACCGGAACATATGCCCAAGCACCTTGCGAAGGGCAGCATCGCCGCCCTTCTCGGCCTTCGTTACGAGGACATAGGCGACGCGTACCGGACGCTCGAAAACCTGCGCCGCGGCGTGCACCTGGCGGATGCCGGTACCTTCGATGATCCGCGGTTGAATCGCAGCCCAGCCGAGGTGCGATTGCTGAAACGCCACTTCCGCCAGGACTGGCTGGGCGAGAACGACCCCGCTAGGAAGCCGACCACCGGCTGGTGGCACGCGTGGAAGGGCACGCCGGAGCCGGTGCTGCGCGATGCGCTCATGCGGACCCTGGCCCTGGCGCTCGGTATCGCCCATGAGCCCAAGAACCCGGACCCCAGGAGCCAGCGCCCCGTGCGGGACACCCGGCTGCCGGTCGACGCCTACTGGGTCTGCGGCCTGCCAAAATTCGAGGCCTACATCTCCTGGAATGTCAGGCAGGTCACGCTGGTCCTTCTTACGCCGGGCTTCAGTAGCCCGGACCCGGAGGTGCAGCAGTTCCTCGAGGTCGAGGACTGGCCGGACGAGTCTGGTCATCCGGGCATGGGAGCGCTCATGCAACGCAGGGAAGGCATCCTCTTCGTGGGCCAGAACGTCGACAACAGCAGCGGCAGCGTGGCCCGCATGCTCAACGGGGTCGTCGTGAACAACCTGGACCTCAGCCGTGGAGGCATCGGCGCGCCGCTCTGATGCCGCCCGGGCTCCTGCCGTATCCAGCGAGGTGAACAAACATGGCTGGCGATTATCGGAAGCTCAGAGAACAGGTGATGGCGATTGCCCGCGACATTGGCTCGCTCGATCGCGATGGCCTGCGCGGCCAACTGGACCAACTCCTTTCCCCGGAGGCGCGCTGGGACTCGGACGTGTTCATCGACGGCGCCGGCGACCGGGCTGCCTTCGCGAGCCTCCTCGAAGACGTCAAAGTGGCCTTCCCGGACCTGGCCCTGGAAATAACGTCGACGTACGAGAGCGAGCGCGAGGGCGAAGTCGCCTTCGAGGCTGTGGTCACGGGCACCAATCATGGCTTCCTGGCCAATGCCGGCCCGACCCGCCGCCCGGTGCGGCTTCTCGTGAATGGGGTCATCGTCTTCGCTGAAGACCAGCGCATAGCGCGGCTGCGCACGACCTGGAATTGCGCCTACCTGATGGCGCAGTTGGGCATCAGGGCGCACATGCGGGCTGACCCACCTCGCCGCAGCCTGAGCGCCAGTTGATGGACGACTTGCGCCCGACGGCTTAGCATGAGCGGGCGGCGCCACGACGCCGCCCACGAACATGAGCTCGCCCCGTCCTGGCCCGGTGGTCGCGACGAAGAACCCACCCTTCGTCGGTAGGCTTCGTGAGCTCGAAGTCCTGACCCGGATCATCAGCCGCGCCCTTGCCGGGGAGCCCCAAGTCGCGCTGCTGCAGGGTGAGGCCGGGATCGGCAAGTCACGCCTGCTCCGAGAGGCCAGCCAGATCGCCGCCGCCAGGGACGCCGAGGTCGTACAGATCCGCTTCCTCGAGGACCCGGCGCCCCCGCTCGAGCCCTTCATCGCGTCCCTTGCCCCGCTGCTCGAAGACCTGCCGGACTGGGACGATCAGGTTGTCTCGCGCTGGCGTGCTGCCTCCGGCGAAGACGAGGCGCGCGTGGCCCGCGGGGCCCTTTTCCAGGCCCTCTCGTCTGGCCTGCAGCGCCTGGGCCGGGGGCGTCCGCTCCTTCTCGCCCTTGACGACCTGCAGTGGGCGGACGCGGCCTCGCTCGACCTCCTGGAGCACCTCGTGTTCTGGTTCGGCGCCGGTGCCGCCAGGGCCAAGGTGGCGGTCGCCGTGCTTGCGGCGCACCGGCGCCCGGAGCCCGAAGGGGCGTTCGCTCGTGCTGTCGCCCGCCTTCGCCGGGAGGACATCTGCACGCGGCTGGACCTCCGGCGGTTGGGACGCTTCGAGGTGGACGCTATTGCCCGCGGCCTGGGAGTGGCGGACCCATCGCCGCAGCTCGTCGACTGGCTCTTCCGGACGAGCGAAGGCAACGCCTTCATGGCTGTCGAGCTGGCTACCGCCGTCGCCCGCAACGGCGTCCCGGCCGATCAGGGGGTGCCGTTGCCGCGCGAGCTCACGGCGCCGGCCCTGGCGCGCCTTCAAGGAGTCGGGCCGGCATGCCGGGACCTCGTCATGACCGCGGCGGTGCTGGGCCAGCGGATATCGCTGGCGCTCCTCGCCGCCGTCAGCGGGCGCGAGGAAGGAGAGGTCGCCTCGTTGCTAGCGGAGGCGGAGGACGCCGGGCTTGGCTTTCTCCACGGCGAGGCCTTCGAGTTCGAGCACCCTCTGCTCCGCGCCGCCCTCTACAGGCGCCAGGCTCCCTCGCGGAGGCGCGAACTCCACCTCCTCGCCGCGCGGCGCCTGCAGGAGAGCGGTGCGACCGCGGACCCGGCCCTTGTGACGGAGGTCGCGCACCATCTGGTGGAGGCCGGGCCGCTTGCCCCCGCCGACTCGCTCGCCCGCTTCGCCAGGGCTGCCGGGGACGCCGCCCGGTCGGCACTTGCCTGGGCGGACGCGGCGCGCTTCTATCGCGCCCTGCTGGAGAGCCCCGCGGCCCAGGGCCTCGACCCTGCGGGCCGCGCGGACGTGCAGTACGCCTACGGTTACGTGCTTCACAGCGAGGGCGACCTCGCCTCGGCGCGGGCGATGTACCAGGCCGCGGCCGCCGCTTACGAGCAGCTGGGCAACAGGGCGGCGCTGGCGAAAGCACTGATCGAAAAGGTGAACGCCGAGCTCCAACCCGGAGGCCCGGGCGTGTCACCGGACATACGGCCTCTCGAGCAGCTCCTTGCCACCCTCGAAGACAGCGACCCACTCGTCGCTCCCGTCTGTGCTCAGCTGGCGGATGCCTACTTCTTCACTGGAAACGCCGAGGCGGGGAGAGAGCGGGCGCTGCGCGCCGCAGGGGCAGCCGCTCAGGCGGGCGACGCGAAGTCCGGCATGTACGCCAATCTGACCCTCGGCCGCATTGCCCTCCAGGCGATGGACGTCGATGCCTCGGTCGCGTACTACCGGGAATCGCTCCGACTGGCCCGGCTCGGACCGGATGCCTGGCAGCGTACGGCGCCGCTCCAGCGTGCGCCCAATGCGCTGCTCGCCCAGGGACGTCTGGACGAGGCGGAAGCTCTGGCGCGAGAGGGGTTTGAGAGCGGCCTGGAGTGCGGCACCTACGGCGGCGCGGCGCTGGCCGCCGCCACCCTAGCCGGCGTCGAGACGCTGCGCGGGGACTTTGACGCGGCGGAGCGCCTTTGCGCCGAGGGCCTGCACCTGGTCAGGCGCTCCGGCTACCGGTGGGCCCTTCCGGCGCTCGCCTCCGCCCTCGTCGGCGCCCGCGTTGCTTCTGGCGCGGCAGCGCTGGCCCGTGAAGCTCTCGACTCTCTTTTCGAAGGGGCCGGTGGCGCTCGCTCCCTTCGCGCTTACATCGATGCGCATGAGGCCGTTGTCGAAGGCCGCTTACCCCCGGCCGATTCCCGCCTCGCTCTGCGCTGGCGGGGCGACATGGACGACCTTCCCAACCTCTGCGCCGCCGTGGACGCGCTGCACCTGGCGGGCAGGCTTCCGGAGGACCCGCGCACGTACGCTGCCTTGAAAGCGGCCTGCGATGAGGGAGGCGTGCGCTTTGAGCCCGGCCTCCCCTTCCTGGTGCCGCGCATTCTCGGCCTTCTCGCCTCCGCCGCCGGGCTGCAGCGCGAGGCGCGCGACCACTTTGGCCGCGCCATCGAGATTGCATCCGCGACCGGCGCGAAGTTGGAGCTCGCGCGGACGCGTCTGGACTTGGCCCGTGCGTTGGCGCAGGCTGGCGCGGCCCGGGAGGCGCGAGAACAGGCGGAGGCGGCGGCGGCGCTGGTCGCCGGACTTCGTTCCCGGACGCTTACCGCCATCGCCCACTCGCTGGCATCGAGCCTGGGCATGGCGAAAGCCCCTGAGCGGTCGCCCGGCGGCCTCACTTATCACGAAGAAGCGGTGCTCGAGCAGTACGCCGCTGGCCGCCCCGCGGAAGCGATAGCAGGCAGCCTGGCGATGAGTCCCTCGACGGTCCAGTCGACGCTGGAGGTGGCGCAGGCCAAGGTCGGCGTTACCGACCCGGGCTCGGCGGCCGGATTCCTCGTTGCCTCGCCGGCGGCCGGCAGACGGCGCGCCGCTGCCGTCATCCTTTTCACGGATGTAGTCGAATCCGTGCAGCTCACCGAGAAGCTCGGCGATGAGGCCGCACATGAGGTCGTCCGGCGTCTGCACGAAGCCCTTCGCAACGCGATCCTCGAGCACAGCGGGGAGGTTGTGCCCGGCGTGCTCCTCGGCGACGGGCTTCTTGCGACCTTCGCCTCGGCGAGCCAGGCGCTGGCGGCGGCCCTGGAGATACGCCGGAAGGCCGAGAGCCAGGGCGTGAGCCTGCACATTGGGCTGCACGCGGGGGACGTGATCCGGGAGGGCGCCGTGATCTCGGGAGGGGCCGTGAACATCGCCGCGCGCATTCGCGACGCCTGCCCTCCCGGGTCGATCCTCGCCTCCAGCACCGTGCGGGAGCTTGCGATGACTTCATCCGGGGCCGTATTCGAAGACCTTGGGATGCAGACGCTGCGGGGTATCGCCGAGCCGCGGCGGCTTTACGCCGTGCACCCGGCCTCGCAAAGACCCGCCTCCTATCCGGACAGGCTCTCCGAGCGCGAGGTAGAGGTCTTGAAGCTGCTCGCTGCCGGGCGCAGCAATCAGCAGATTGCGGACGAGCTGGTGATCAGCCTGAACACGGTCCTTCGCCACGTCAGCAACATCTACGCCAAGGTCGGCGCGGCTAACCGGGCGGACGCCGTCTCCTACGCGTACCGCCACGGGCTGGCGACGTGACGCGCGCCGGACTGCCCTGAGGCTCGCTCGCAAGCGCCACCAACCTAGCCACCACCTCTTCGAGGGGCGCACTCGTGTCGATCTCGAGGGTGGCCCGCCGGCGCAGGAGCGGCTCGATCTCCTCGCGGTCGCGCAGTATCTTCTCTCGCTCCTCCGCGCTTTTGCCGAAGGAGTTCGTGTTGCGGGTGGCCAGCCTCCGCAACATCACGTCTACGGGCGCGCTCAACAGGACGACGTGGTCGAGGCCGCTGTAGAACTGTCCCTGGTTGGCAGCGCAGCCGCTGATGAACAGGACGTCCGCGTCCTCGGCCGCGAGAAGGTCACGCACTCGGCCTTCGCGCCACAGCCATTCGCGGACCGGCGGCCCGCCCGGAGTAAGGGTGACCTCGCGATACTCGGACCAGTCCGGATGGTCGATGTCGACGGCCTTGAAGCCCCGCGCCGCAAGCTCTTTGACGACGGTGGACTTACCGGTCCCGGACATGCCGGTTATGAGGATTCGCTTCACGCCCCAAAGCATAGCCTCTCGGCAGCGCGACCCTGCGGCCATGCTCTCGCACGCCCGAGGGCGCCTTGGGCCGCTAGGTGGCGCCGGTCTCGAGGCTCGAAGCGCTGGCTAATCGCTGGCGATTCCCTGCGAGGCGTGTTCAACCGTCGCCGCGTATTCCTGGCTAGGCAGGTCGCTGGCGGGCGCCGGCGCCTCGCGCATTGCTCGCGTCCACATCAGGGTGCGCGCGCGCGAGGCGAGGCAGCCCGGACAACGGCAGACCAGGCGGCTCTGGTTATTGGCCTGGAATGTCTTCGATTCCGCCAGTAATTCGACGAGCGACAGGTAGGACGCGGCCACCTGCTCCGCCTGTTCGAGGATGTCCATCTCCCTCATGGTCCCCTCCATCAGCCTGCCAGGGAATGCGTGGCCAGGCTTCGCACTCTTGAACAATCATCGGGTCAGCGAGGGGCGCACTTAAGACCCAACCGGCAGAAACCAGGGCCGCGGATGGACCGGACTCACACCGGCTTTCGGCCCTGACGCCACCTGCAGGTTGTACCGGCGGCGATAGGGCCGCTCGGAAAGAGAGAGGACGGGCCGGTCGCCCGTCCTCGTTGAGCTAAATGGGGTCTCCGGACTCCGGGAAGAAAGGTGCCGGGGGACTGGGTCGGGTGATCAGAGCGCCGGAGACCACCTGATCAACGTATAGCAGCGCGATCCTCTATGAAGTATCAAGATCAGACTCAGGAATGTGTAGGACGCATTCCGCGGCAATCGCAACCGCCGCATAGAATTCCTGACGCCTCGTTGGCGGAGCGTCGCGAAGCCATCCATCTGGCATGGATTTGTAACAGTTGCGCGCCTACCAGAGGCGCTCCTTGGGGACGGCCTTCTCGTAGGCTGCACGGGTGCGACCGGAGAGACCGGCCGTCCTCGTCATCGATGATGAACCGGCAATCGGCCGGATGCTCACCGTCCTGCTGAACAGCCTGGGCTGCGAGACGCTCGTCTCGCCTACCGCTGAGGACGCGCTGGCGCGGCTTGACCGCTTCGAGCCGCGCCTGATGTTCGTAGCGGTGCGCCTCCCAGGCATAGACGGCGTCCAGTTCGTGGAGCACGTCCGCTCGGACTCCCGGCTCAGCAGGACCCCTGTCTATCTGATGTCCGCGTTCGACGAGCCGGCCTTCCACGCCGGTGACGGCTTCGTCCCGAAGCCCTTCGATGTCGACGTCGTGTACGACATCGTCCAGCGCGAGGTCTTCGCGGCGGGCTCCTGACGCCGGTCGATCCCGAGGACGCCGGCGCTGTCAGCGCGATACGTTGACCGTTACGGTCGCGACGATCGGGCCCCGCACGGCGTCCTGGACCGTGAGGCGAAGGGTGTACTGGCCCGGAGGAAGGCCGGCAGTGGACCAGGTCGCCAGGGCGTCACTGACGACAGGCGTACTCCACTGGCCGATCGACGACCAGACTCCGCTCGGCCCGGAGTATTCGAGGCGATAGTAGAGCATGTCGGGGCTGGACGCGGTACCGCGAACCACGACGGCGCCGGAGACGCTGCCTCCGCCGGGTGACGCGATGGCCGCGGAGCCGCCCGCTGGCGCCGCGCGCGTCGGCTCCGGCTGCTGAGGAGCCGGCTGCGGGGCTTCGGGCGTCTCCACCGGGCGCAGCTCGACGAACTCCGTCGGCGTCGTAGGCTCGGCCGGCATGCCGGTGCGCCTGTCGACCGCCCGCATGCCCGGTGGGACCTCGAGGGGCGGCGGCTCTTGTCTCGCGGCGCCATCGTTACCGCCACGCACAACCCAGTCGTCGGCGCACTGGCCCGGGCGGCTGGCGCCCGTCCTCAGGGCGGGCGCGCCCGGCGCCGGCGCGAACACCGTGGACGGCAAGGCCGGGGCATGCATGCACGTGCGCGATCTCGCCACGCCCGCCGGCTGCTCCCACGGCGTCTGAGGGCGGCCGGCGTATGCGGCCAGCATCGCGTCACGCATGGCGCGGAAGGAGATCGAGGTGCTCAATATGTTGACGAGAGGACTGTTGTCGGAATTGCCCGCCCAAACGCCGACCACGAAGTCGCGCGTGTAGCCGAAGGCCCATGTTTCGCCTATCTTGCCGCGGTTCGGGCCCCGCGGGTCGTAGGGTTGGCTGGTGCCGGTCTTCACGGCCACCTGGTAGCCGGGCACCTGGATGCCGCCACAACCGAAGGTCACGCAGGTTGCTCGCGGGTCCGTGAGGATATTCGTCACGAGAAAGGCGTGCTCTTCGGGCAAGATCCGCCGCTTCCGGCGCTCGCGTTCGATGTCGAACCGCACTTCGCCGCGAGCGTCGGTGACGCGCAGGATCGAGACAGGCTGGAGCTGGCTCAGGTCCGGCCTGCCGGGCGCGACCGCGTCCTGGCCAACCATCACGCCTCCGTTCGCCAGGACCGTGTACCCGTAAGTCAGTTCCGCCGGGGTGAGGTCGACTCCGCCGATGGCGATCGAAGGGCCGTACTGGCCCACCAGGGTCGTGAAGCCCAACTTCTTCGCCTGCTGCACTACCTTGTCCACGCCGACGATCTGGGCAGCCTTGAAGGCGGGGACGTTCAGGGAATTGCCGAGGGCGTCGCGGATGGAGATGTTGCCCCGATAGCTGTTTACGGTTGGGTTTTGGGGCTGAAAGACGTCGCCGTTCACTTCCCGGTAGGTGATGGGCGAGTCCTGGATGATCGTGCCAGGGCTCCACCCCAATTCCAGAAAGGTGGTCAGATACACGAAAGGCTTGAAGGACGACCCCGGCGAGTTCCGGGCGAGAAGGTTGTTTACCTGTCCGTCGATGTCCTCGCGGTAATAGTCGCGGGAACCGATCATGACGAGGACCTCACCGTTGTCCGGGGTCATGATCATCATCGCGCCGTTGTGGGTGTTAGAGCTTGCCTCGAAGGCCTGTATCCAGCGCTCGAGGATCTCCTGCGAGCGCCTCTGCAGTTCGAGGTCCAGGGACGTCGTCACGATGAGGCCGTCGTGCAGGACGGCGCTGCGTCCATACATTGCCTCCAACTGCGGGCCGACGTAGGTCAGGACAAAATGCGGCGCCTCGATCGGGAACCTGGGAGGAAGCACCTCGACGGGCTCCTGCATCGCCGCCTGGATCTCAGCCTGGTCCGGTACGAAATAGACGTCCTGCCCGATGGCGATGCGCGGATGGCTGGCGAGCAGCGCCAGCACGTCGTTGCGCCGCTCGATGGCGGCCTGTAGCGAGGTGCGTGGGTCGTAGGAAGCCGGCGACTGCGGGATGCCGGCGAGCAGGGCCGCCTCGGCGAGCGTCAAGTCCTTGGCCGGCTTGCCGAAGTACCCCTGGCTGGCCGCTTCGACCCCGGAGTAGACGCCGCCGTAGTTGATCTGGTTGACGTACCATTCCAGGATCTGCTTCTTCGGATATCGCTTCGTAAGCTCCAGGGCATACACGACCTCTCGCATCTTTCGGTCGATGGATCGCTTTGTCCTGTCCTCGGGAGATATGTAGACGTTCTTTACCAGCTGCTGGGTGATGGAGCTGCCGCCCGCGCCCTCAAGCAGGTCCTTGTCGTCCTGGAAGGGGTTCAGGTTTTCCAGCGCGGCACGGACGAGCCCCTTGTGGTTGACGCCCGGGTTGCTGAAGAAGTTAAAGTCCTCCGTGGCGATCGTCGCGGCCAGGAAAGCCGCGCTTACGTCGGACAACCTGACCGGATTGCGCAGACCTTCGCGGTCATCGACGTACTGGTAGAGGAGGACGCCGTTGCGGTCGTAGACCCGCGCGCCGGCCGACGGCCTGTTGACCGCCGCCTCTTCCGGCGGCACAAAGTCGGCCGCATAGCTGCGGTACAGCGCGATGGCCAAGGCCACCACGACGATCAGGCCCACAACCAGCACGGCGGCCAGGCCGGCCGCGAACCTGCCTGCAGCCGCCGCGAACGCCTTCAGGGCCGGCTTGCCGCCAGGATCGAGCGCACTGCGGGCTCGGCTCGCTGCCAAAGGGTCACCTCGAAGTCGGCTCTGACGAAAAGGGTGGCGCCGAAACACCTTCAAGAGTCTAGGCCGCAGGAGGTAACGCGAGCGCCCTGCCCGTGATGGGGGCTCTATTTCAATCCCATTCGCGCCAACCGTCGCGAGGCTAGCGGCAGGCGTTCGCCGTGTTGGCGAAGGCCCAGTCGAAGAGGGCAGCGGAGTCTGCGTAGCGGTCCTCACTGCTGAAGACGGCAAGCACGAGTTCCCTGCCGTCACGGGCCGCGGCCGCCACGATCGTCTGCCTGGCGTTAGTGGTGTAGCCGATCTTGACGCCGAAGGCGCCCGGGTACGTCTGGAGAAGCCGGTTGCCGTTTTTCATCAGGATCCGGACATCGCCTGGGGTTTCGTACTGAGGCTGGACGCTCATCGCCGCCAGCACGCCGTTGTTCAGAAACGCGCGGCCGGCGCGGGCCATGTCCAGCGCTGTGGAGAAGTGACCGGGCTGGTCCAGGCCGTGCGGGTTGCTGAAGTGCGTGTTCACCATGCCCAGCTCACTGGCCTTCTGGTTCATGGCGGCTACGAATCCCGGCACGCCTCCAGAGACCGCGTCTGCCAGGGCGAGGGCAGCGTCATTGCCACTCGGGAGCAGGAGGCCGTACATGAGGTCGCGCACGCTGAAGCGCATGCCAGGCTCGATCCCCATCACCGATGAGTCCGTGTGCCTGATCATCCACTTCGCGCTTACGTCACGGACCTCCACCACGCGGTTGAGGTCGGCGCGCTCGGCGACCACCATCGCCGTGACTATCTTCGTGACGCTGGCCGGCGCCAGCCGCGCGTTCTCGTTCTTGCCGGCGACGGCCGCGCCGCAGGAGCGCTCGATGATGGCGTACGAAGCCGCGCTCACTGCCGGCGGCGGCACGACGGCTGCTGCCGGAGGCGCAACCGTGGGGACTGCAGCCGTCCGCGGGGCCTGGGATGGCGGCGCCGCGGCGCCTACGTCAGCGGCGTCTTTCGGAGAAGAGCCTCCATCCCCAGGGCATCCGCCGCCGCAGGCGGCAGCTGTCTCCGACGCCTCGGCGGCCGGGACCCCGGAGGATGTGGCCGCTGCCGGCTCGAGGTCGGAGTCCTGCAGGTCAAGGTGATGCTGAGACGTCAGGGACCTGGGCGGGGCCAGGCCCCCGGCAACCGTGAACGTCACCGGTTCGCCCGCCGGCGCCGCCGCTGTTCCCTCGAAGGCGGACAGCAGGCGCGACGTCACGACCAGCAGTCCGATGGAGATGGCCGCCACACCAAAGAAGACCGTCCAGGCGTGGCCGCGAGAGTCGATGGATGGCCTGTCGTCGATCATCGCGTGGCACCTGTGGGGTTCGCCCAGAAGCTGCGGAAGCGGCGAGCCGGCTGGGGCGACGCCTTGCCCTCCCGCGCCGGTGCACGGTCGAGGTCTTCGATGCCCTGCCGCGGGGAAGTTGCTTCCTTTGCGCCACCCAGCGCGCCCGCGACTGGCAGCTCCGGCGCCGGAGTGAGATTCGCCGCAGGCGGCGGCGGGCTCGCGAAGTTATCGCTGGGAGGCTGACTCTTGTAGAGGAAGTCCCAATCGTTGCCGTAGAACTCGTTGGGCAAAGGCTTCTTCTCGTTGAGCACGTCGAAGACCACGGGGTTCGCCGTGCCGAACCGCCAGACCGACACGGCCCACATGTCCAGCCGGCGCGCATGGTCGACGAACCGGTGCCAGGAGCCGGGATCGGCATTGCCCGAGCCAACGGGCCGTATCGGCATCCAGTACTCGCCGAAAACGGCCTTCGCCACGTCCAGGATCAGCTCCGGCGTCACGCCCTCCGGCCCCACGTGAAAGCCGCGTTCGCGTAGCAGACGGTGGTTGGCGGAGGAGTTGAAAGTCGGCCAGTAGGTCTGGGGCGCGATCTCGTTGGAGAAGGCCGCGAACTCCCGCATGGGGACCTGCTCCACCTGCCAGGGGCGCGGATCGGGAGCGACCGAGATCCAGGCGTGAGGATGCAGGCGCCTCAGTTCAGCGCCGAAGGCCCGCGCGGCTTCCGGCGTCCCCTGCCAGAAGCTACCTCCGTCCGAAGGCTCCAGGTCCAGCACCATGCTGCGCGCGCCGTTGGCCAGCACCTCGGCGCACATGTGGGCCTCCCGGATCGGGTCCAGGCCCTTCACCACGCACCAGGCGTGAAAGGGCACGCCCCCGGTCTCGAAGAAGCTCGCCAGTTCGCGCACCTTCGCGCCCCCGGTTACCGCCGTCGGGTTGCGGTCGTAGCGGGCCATCCAGTTCGTGCCGTCGTGGGTCTTGAGGATGATCCCGACGCCGTAGAAGGCTAGGTGGGACCTGACCTTCTCGATCGTGCCGTCGGTGCCATGGTCGAACTGCCATACCCAGGCGAGGTGATGGTTCCCCGGCTTCTGGAACTCCGCCGCTGCCGCCCGGCGCTGTTTCGGGCCTCGGCCCGCCAGGGCCAGTGCCCCGAGGCCGGTGGCCCCGGCAATTGCCGATTTAAGGAAATAGCGTCTCGGATAGCTGTTCGCGCGGTCGCCCAAGAGTTACCCCCTGTGCTCGGGCGAAGCGCGTCTGGGGACGGCGCAGGGCACAGTAATGCCCGGCCTCCGCGTCCCCGAAGGACCTCGCCCGACTTGGGGCGAGCGCGAACGAGCCGGGCATTCTTCGAGACTCGGCGCCTTGCCGGTGTGCCGGTCCCGTGCCTAGAATCTGGGTGCGGCTAGGGCTCTGTTCGCGCAGCGCCCTGTTGTGTGCCCCGCGGGCTGCGACCCGTCGGGGCACTTTGCTTGATTGCTCTTGTTATGGTGGCTAACGTGCTGCCGGTACTACCCCCGAATCCCCATCTTCCCACGGCCGTCGCGACCGTTCCCGGTACCTGACCCACCCTATTGTCTTTATCGTATAGAGTCAACGGTTTGGCATATCAGAAGCATATAGGCGCGTTGCAGTTTGGCCCTTACGGAGGCGCGCCTCCTGCCCGGAAGATGGGCAGGTCTACTCGACGGTGGGGGACGGGCCGACGGCCTAAAGGGTCGCGTACCAGGCTGCGAGCGCCTGGCCGATTTCGTCCGGAGAGTCCTCCTGGATGAAGTGCAGTCCCCGGACCGTAGTCTCCGTCTGGTTCGGCCAGCTCCGGCAGAATTCGCGCTGGGCGCCCGTGAGGATGGAGCCGGGGTCAGCGTTGATGAACAACTTCGGCAAGGGGGAGGCGCTCAGCCAGTCCGCGTACGCCTGTACGGCCGCGACCACATCCGCCGGCTCGCCGTCGATGGGGATTTCCCGGGGCCAGGTCAGTGTGGGGCGACGGGACTCGCCCGGCTGGACGTACGGCGCGCGGTAGACTGCCATCTCCTCTTCCGTGAGGCCGCGGAGCACGCTGCCTGGCAGAATGCGCTCCACGAACAGGTTGCGCTCCAGCACCAGCTCCTCGCCGGCCCCGGAGCGCATACCCTGGAAGATGCGGCGCGCCTGCTCCGGCCATTCGGCCCAGGTCAGAGGGCGGACGATCGCTTCCATGTAGGCGACGCCCTTGACAGCGCGCTCGTGGCGGTGCGCCCAGTGGAAGGCGAGGGCTGAGCCCCAGTCGTGGCCCACGAGCGTGACCGCCCGGTTGAGGCCGAGCGCCTCGAACCAAGCGTCGAGGTAGCGGGCGTGATCGAAGAAGCGGTAAGAGCCGGTGCCCGACTTCCCAGACCGCCCCATACCCACGAGGTCGGGGGCGAGGCAGCGCCCCATCCCGCTCAGGTGCGGAATGACGTTTCGCCAGAGGTAGGACGACGTCGGGTTTCCGTGCAGGAGGACGATCGGGTCGCCCGAGCCGGTGTCCACGAAGGAGATCGTCGTGTCCAGGACCGGGATCGAGCGCCGCGGATGCGGGTCTGCTGCTGACGGGTGGGCTGAGGGCACGTCCGTCAGCTTTCAGCCCAGGTGACGTCGGCCTCCCCGGTGGGGCCGATGGCGCGCTCCAGCGCCTCCAGCAACTGCTGGCTCGCCCCGTTGGCGCGCAAGAGGCTCACGGTCTCCTGGTTTATGTAATAGGCGCGGTCTTCCTCGAACTCCTCCTCGAGCTGGTCGATGAGGAACTCGATGTCCTCCTCGGTGACATCGCCCAGGTACTCGCCCGTCTGGTCGTGGTAGAGCCTTATGACCCACCTCCAGCAAGCTGTCCGCGAGCGAACATAGCAGACAAGCGGGCGTTAGTCATCACTGGCCGCGCCGAACCTAGCGCCACAGGCAGAGGCCGTCCCTGGGGAATTCGGAGGCCGCGAGGACCGGCCTGTAACGGGCAGCCCCGGACTCCCGTACCATTGTGCCCGTGGAGTCCGAGATCCAGGCCCTTGGCCGCCGCCTTCTGGAGGCCGCAAGACATCGCGAACCGCTGACCCTCAGTCCCGAGTGGTGGCAGGAACGGGTCCTCAACTGGGCGACCTCTGACCCGGACTTCCGAGTAAAGCTCCTGCGCTTCGTGGACGTCCTGCCGGCCTTGAGGTCCGGGCGCGCCGTGGCCGATCACATCCGTCAGTACTTCCGCGGGCCGGCGCCGACACTAGTGCACGTTGGCTCGGAGCTCGCCAGTGCGCCGGTGTTCCGCCCCGTTGTCTCCCAGATCGTGCGGCGCGGCGTCTACGCCATGGCGCACAGGTTCATCGCCGGGGAGACGCCGGATGCGGCGGTGCCGCGGCTACGCGAGCTGGCCGCCGATGGCGTCGGCTACACGGTGGACCTCCTGGGCGAGGCCACCCTGTCCGAGGCCGAGGCCGACGTCTACCTGCAGCGGTACAGCGAGCTCATCGAGGCCTTGAGCGCGAAGGCGCCGGGCCCGGACGGCGGTGTCTGGCAGGGCGTGCCGCGGGTGAACATTTCGGTGAAGCTCACGGCGCTGTACTCGCAGTTCGAACCGGCTGCGCCTGACCACGTCAGCAAGGAAACGAGGGAGCGGCTGCGGCCCCTGATGCGGCGCGCGCGGGAGGCGGACGCCTTCATAAACGTGGACATGGAGCAGTACCGCTTCAAAGACGCCGTCCACCGGGTGTTCGCCGACATGCTGCTCGAACCTGAGTTCGCGGAGTTCACCGGCGCCGGCATCGTTGTCCAGGCCTACCTCAAGGACGCGCTCGCGGACCTTGAGCGCCTGCGGCGCCTGGCCGAGCGGCGTGGCGCACCCTTTAGCGTGAGGCTGGTCAAGGGCGCCTACTGGGAAGAGGAGCGCATCGTTTCGTCCCGGAACTCCTGGGAGCCGCCGGTCTTCGAGGACAAGGCGGCCACGGATGCGAACTTCGAGCGGTGCACGGATGCCCTGCTGGACGCCTGGCCGCAACTGAGGCCGGCCTTTGGCACCCACAACCCGCGCTCGATCGCCCAGGCGGCGGTCAAGGCAAGGGAGCGCGGGCTGCGGCCCGAGGACATCGAGTTCCAGATGCTGTTTGGCATGGCGGAGGAGTTGCGGACGGCAGTCGCGGCCGAGGGTTACCGCACACGGGTGTACGTACCCGTGGGGCAGGTAATACCGGGCATGGCCTACCTGGTCCGGCGGCTACTGGAGAACACCTCGAACCAGTCCTGGTTCGTCCGAGAGGCCCTCGCTGGCTCTCCAGAGGAGCTGCTGGCCCCACCGCTCCCGGCGAAGCCTGCGCCCGCTAGCCCCAGGGCCGCCTTCGTGAACGCAGCCCCGACGCCGTTCTTCGTGCCCGAGAGCCGCGAGCAGATGCGCGAGGCACTGCGTCACGTCGAGTCCGGCTTCGGGCGCCGCTACCCTCTGCTCCTCGGCGGCGACGAGGTCGCCAGGCGCCCGGTGGCCGAGGTGCGCTATCCGGCGGACCCGGCGCGTGTCGTGGGCCTGGTCGCCCAGGCCTCGCGCGAGGACGTAGACGCCGCCGTGGCCGAGGCGCGTCGCGCCCAGCCAGCCTGGCGGGATGCGCCGGCTGCCGAGCGCGCCACGGTGCTGCGCCGCGCCGCGGCCATCCTCGAGCGCCGCCGCTTCGAGCTCGCGGCGACGATGGTCTTCGAGAGCGCGAAGCCCTGGCACGAGGCCGACGGCGACGTCGTCGAGGCCATCGACTACCTCAACTACTACGCGGCCGAGGCAGAACGGCTTGGACGCCCGCTCCCTCTGGGCGACGTGCTGGGCGAGGAGAACGAGTACCGCCTCGAAGGTCGCGGCGTCGCCGCGATCATCGCCCCCTGGAACTTCCCCCTGGCGATCATCTGCGGCATGACGGCAGGCGCTCTCGCTTCCGGCTGCGCCGCGGTCCTGAAGCCGGCGGCCCAGTCGCCGATCATCGCCTTCAAGCTCGTCGAGGCGCTGCGCGAAGCCGGTGTGCCTGACGCGGTCGTGCAGTACCTTCCCGGGCCCGGTGGCGAGATCGGACAGGCGCTGGTCGAGCACCCGGGAGTCGACAACATCGCCTTCACGGGCAGCAAGGAGGTCGGACTCGGCATTGTCCGCGCTGCCGCGGAGGTGCGGCAAGGCCAGGCCAGCGTCAAGCGCGTCCTGGCGGAGATGGGCGGCAAGAACGCGATCATTGTCGACGAAGATGCCGACCTCGATCAGGCGGTGCAGGGCGCCGTCATCTCGGCGTTCGGCTATGCCGGCCAGAAGTGCTCGGCCTGCAGCCGCCTGATCGTCTGCGGCAGCGCCTACGACGAGGCCGTGGCACGCCTGGCGGCCACCGTGGAGAGTCTGGTGGTGGGCCCCGCTCACGACCCCGCGACCTTCGTGCCGCCCGTGATCGGCGCCTCGGCTCGCGAGCGGATCGAAGGCTACGTCCAGGCCGGCAAGTCGACGGCCCGGCTGCTGGCGCGCGGCGCCGCGCCCGAAGGTCCGGGCTACTATGTGGCCCCGACAGTCTTCGTGGACGTCGACCCTGCTGACAGGCTGGCCCGGGACGAGATCTTCGGGCCGGTGCTCAGCGTCTTCCGCGCGCGCGACTTTTCCGAGGCGTTGGGGCTCGCCCTGGACTCCGAGTTCGCCCTGACGGGCGGCGTGTTCTCCCGCAATCCGCGGCACATCGACGAGGCCAGACGCGCCTTCCGCGTCGGCAACCTTTACATCAACCGCAAGATCACCGGCGCCATCGTCGGCCGCCAACCCTTCGGCGGCCTGCGCATGTCGGGCATCGGCGACAAGGCGGGTGGGCCGCACTATCTGCTGCAGTTCATGGAACCGCGCGTGATCTCGGAGAACACTATGCGACGCGGCTTCGCCCCGGAGGGCCACTCGCAGCACACGGCCCAGTAGGCCGCAGGCCCAAGAAGGCCGCGAAGCGAGCGGCCCCGCTCCCGAGCCACGTGCGCCTGTTCTAGCTCGGGCAGGCGCTGCGAGTGTTTTCGAAGGCCCAGTTCAGAAGGCGCACGGGGTCCCAGTACAGGTTCCAGCTCCCAAACACGGAAGCGATCAGGAGGCGGCCGTTGCGCTGGACACCCGTCACGATGGTGAAATCCGCCGTCTCCGTGTAACCCGTCTTCACGCCCACCGCGTCGCTGTAGGCGTAGATCATCTCGTTATTGTTCCAGAGGGTGGGGCCGCTCCACCGCGGCGTGTAGTTCTTCGTGTTGACCACTTGCTTGAGGAAAGGCTCCTGAAGCAGGGCGCGTCCCAGCAGCGCCATGTCCAGGGCCGTCGAGTAATGGCCGGGCGCGTCGCGGCCGTCGGCGGTGACGAAGCGTGTGTTCACGAGCCCCAGCCGCCGCACCTCGTCGTTCATCCAGCCGACGAACCGGTCCCGGCCGAGGTGGTCGGCAAGGGCAAGCGCGGCGTCGTTGCCGGAGACCAGCATCATGCCGTACAGCAGGTCCTGGACCGACAGGCGCATCCCCGCTTCCAGCCCCATGATCGTCGAGTTGTCGTCGGAAGCGAGGTCCCAGCCGTTGATCTTGACCTCCACCATGTCGTTCAGCCGGGCGTGCTTCAAAGTTGCCATTGCCGCCGCCATCTTCGTCAGGCTTGCCGGCGGCCGGCGTTCGTTCTCGTTGAACCCGTACAGGAGTGCCCCGCAGGAGGCCTCGATGATGGCCGCCGACTTACCTCCGATCTCGGGCGGAGGCGTGTTGCCCACGGCGACCGACCGCCACCTATTCGGGTCTTGGCCGCAATAGGCGCAGGGCGTGGGGCCGGAGACGACGGCCACGGGCCGCGCTTCCACCTGGGCGCCGGCGCAAGCCGCATCGGGACACAGTGTCCCCGCTGACTCCTGGACGTCTTCGCCGGCCGAACGGCCGAGGCCGATCCAGGCCCCGAGCGAAATCGCGCCGAGAAGGAAGAAGACCGCGAGGGCGGGAAAGCGAGGCGCCGGGCGCCGCTGCCTGCGCAGCGGCGTTGACGTCGTTCGGAGGGGACGTGAGGGCTGCTGCATCGCTCCTCGCCGTAGTCTGCCCCGCGGCCTCAGGCTAGCACAGGCCTCGTGACGGGCGCGACCGTGACTCAGCGGGCGGTGAGACGGAATATCCCAACACTCTCGCCGTGCGCCAGGGCGTAGATGTTGCCGGCGGAGTCGACCGCGAAGGAACTGATCCGGATGTTGGAATCAGCAATCTCCATCTGCTCCGTGACGGCCTCGCCGTTGTAGCGAAGCGCCCAGACCTTGCCGCTGCAGTAGTCGCCGTAGACGTAGGCGCCCTGCAAGGACGATATGCGCCCGCCGCGATAGACGAAGCCTCCCGTTACGGAGCAGTTCGGCGAGGCCGTAGGGTACTCGGCGACGGGTAGCACCGTGCCGGCCGGATTGCAGTTCGGGCCCCGCGCCGGCGTGCAGCGCGACCCTTCCAGTTGAGGCCAGCCGTAGTTCTGGCCGCGGCGAATGATGTCGATCTCCTCGGTGGCATTCTGGCCAACGTCGCCGGCCCAGAGGTCACCCGTGAGCGGGTCGAACGAGAAGCGCCAGGGGTTGCGCAGGCCGTAGGCCCAGATCTCCGGCCGCGCGTCCGCCCGACCCACGAACGGGTTGTCTGGCGGGATCCGGTACGGCGCCGCTTGGCCCGGGCCTGCGACATCGATCCTCAGGATTTTGCCCAGCAGGACGTTCAGGTTCTGCGCGCGGTTGCCGGGGTCATTGGCCGAACCGCCGTCCCCGAGGCCCACGTAGAGGTAGCCGTCCGGGCCGAATGCGATCTGTCCGCCCTTATGGTTCGGGAAGGGCTGAGGGAACTCCAGCAGAACCGTCTCTGACCCGGGATCGGCGCGCGAGCGGTCCGCGGACGCCATGAAGCGCGAAAGAACGGTGCGCCGTTCTCCGGGCCTGGCGCTGTAGTAGAGGTAGAGGGCGCCGCTGCGCGCGAAGTCCGGCGCGAAGGCGAGGCCGAGCAGGCCTTCTTCGTTGCCGCTCGTGCTCACGCGCTCGCTGATGTCCAGGAAGACGCTCGCGCTCTGCGCGTCCGGCCGGTCCTGGAAGACCCAAACGATGCCTCGCTGTTCCGTAACCACGAAGCGCCGAGAACCATCGGGGACTTCGTACATGCCCGTCATCCGGGTGAAGCTGAGCGCCGGGAACACCCGCTCCAGCGCCACCGGAGCCAGCGCCGCCGACGAAGCGGCCGTTGGCGTGGGCGATGCGGCAGCGCCCGCGCCCGTCGGAGCCGGGACAGCGCTCCCGTTAGTCTGCTGCTGAGCCGGAGATGGTGCGGCATCCCCGTCTCCGCAGGCTGCCAGGGCTGCCGCGACGATCAGGACGGAAGCAAGGCGTCTCGCTATCACCAGCCCTCCACGAAAGATCCCCGCGGCCGATCGCCCCCCGCGCGCGGGAGCGCCTCTCTTAACACTTACGTCCTCGACAGCCGGGGCGGCTCAAACGGCCGTAAAACGAGTGTAAATCCCTGCGTCGAAGCGGCGCCCGCCGCAACGTTGACTGCCGCGCCCTCAGCCGAAAAGATCGCCTCATGTCCGGACCTCCCTGGTCCCGCGTGCTGCTCCTGTCCGTCGTCCTGACCGCCGTGTCCCTGGCAGCGGCGTGCGGCGATGATGACAAGCCCGGGCCGACGCCGACCGAAGGGCCGGCCGCCGGCAGCGGTCGCGCCGTCGCCGCCGCCCGCACGGCGCTGGCGCAGTGGCTTGGACCCGTGGGCGACCCCACGGCGATTACCTTGAAGTCAGTCGAGGCGGTCACCTGGCGCGATGGCTGTCTGGAGCTGGCCCGCGCCGGCCAGGGCTGCACACTGGCCCTGGTCGAGGGCTTCCGGGTGCGACTCGGGCTCGGGAGTGCCACCTACGAGGTGCGCACGGACCAGAGCGGCGGCATCGCGCGCTGGGCCCCGGGCCGCAGGCCCTGGTGCGCTTCAATGAGGCCGGTCCCAGCGTCCTCGAGTTCACGACCGACGATGGCCGCCCGCTCGTGGCGCAAGCCGTGCCCGGCACGCAGTTCGGCGTGCCGGCTCGCGACCTCTGCCGGGGCGACCCGGTGTCGATTGCGGTCGCTGATGCGTGGTGGAGGACGTCCTTTTCAGCCACCCTGCTGTCGCGGACGTCGCCGTCATCGGAGTGCCGGACGCGCAGTGGGGCGAGACGGTGAAGGCGATAGTGGTCCTGAAGAAGGGCGCCTCAGCGAGCGAGCAGGAGCTGATCGACTTCTGCCGGGACAAGCTCGGCGGCTTCGAGCGTCCGCGCTCGGTGGACTTCGTAGAGGCGCTGCCCAGAAACGCCTCCGGCAAAGTCCTGAAGCGCGAGCTACGCGAGCCGTACTGGCAGGGCCAGACCCGCAGGGTCGCCGGCTCCTAGCTCGAAGGCGTCGCCTGACTTCGGCGGCGAGGGAAAAGGCGCGCCCGGACGAAATTGATAGATTAGGGCCCGAAATAGCCGGGGCCCGGGTGCCGATACTACTGCGTGTGGATCAGGTACGCTGACCTCTGGATGAAGCTCGCCGTGGGCGCTGTCGTGGTTGCCCTTGGCGGCCTGGCGCTCGTGCTCTTCGTGTTTTCTTCGGGCGAGGAGCGCCCACCCACTTCTACGGGCATAACTCTGCCGACCCCTACGCCCCAGGTGCCCACGCTCCGGAACGTGACCTTTCAGGTCGCTGCCGCCAGCCAGCGCCAGTTCGGCTGGCCGGCGGACGGCGCTGTGCGCCGGTACTTCGGCACCGCCGGCTCGACGGGCATAGACATCGCCGTGGAGGGCGCCGCGGACGTGCCGGTGCGCGCCGCGGCCGGCGGCCGCGTGATTTTCGCGGCCGGCAACCCCTGTTGCGAGTACGGGCTCACAGTCATCGTCGACCATGGGAACGGCTTTACGACGCTCTACGGCCACCTGTCCGAGATGTTCGTGGTCTTCGGGCAGGAGGTGAAGCAGGGCGACTGGCTCGGTCTCGTCGGCTCGACCGGGAACGCGCCCGTGAGACAACTGCACTTCGAGGTGCGGCGGGGAAGCGAGTACCTGGACCCGCTCCGCTTTCTCGCTTACCAGGAGCGAAACGCTTACAGCGTCCAGACGGCCCAGTGCCCTTCAGAAATGCTGCGCATCGACGTCGCTTCCACCGTTGGCCTCACATTCCTGCCGACTTCGGCCCTGGAGTTTCAGGTGGAGAGCGCAAAGCTGTCGCTGCGCAGCGGCCCGGAGGCGTCCAGGCCGCCGACGGTGCGCGCGACGGGCGACAGCGTGACGATTACGGTGCCGGAGGCGGCGGCCGCGAGCGGTGAAGCCTTCCGCTACACGCTCGAGACCGTGTTACGCCAGGGCGATGCGACGGCCACCATCGTCTGCACTCTGGAGCTCGCCTACCGCCGGACGCTGGAGAACCCGCCGGAGCCCGCTGTCCAGGCGCCATCCGTGCCACGCGGCCCCGTCGACGAACCACCCCCAGCCACGGCTTCCCCGACGCCGATAACGGCGGCACCCACGGCGACCGCCACGAAAACGGGCGCCATTGCCTCGCCAACCCCTCGCGGGCTCCAGGGGCTGCGGACGCCTACGCCCCAGCCTCCGCGCGGCCTGCGCTGAGGGCCGGCCTCGCGCCGGGCGGCTCATAGCCGCGCTCCCAGCAACCCTCAACCCGCGCCGGGCGACCCGATTCCCTAGACTTGGCGACTCGGGTGCTGCCATAATTCCGATTACTTCCCGCCTTTAGGCTGCCGTTCTTTACGAAAGGGGTAGACGATGGAGGACGTTGTTCTCGTCAGCGGAGTGCGCACGGCGATCGGCAAGTTCCAGGGCGGCTTCGCCAACACGCCGGCCTCCGACCTTGCGGCGACCGTTATCCGCGAGGCCGTCAACCGGGCCGGCATCCAGCCCTCCCAGGTAGACCAGGTGGTACTGGGCTGCGTTGGCCAGGTGATGGAGGACGGCTACATCGCGCGGCACGCCGCCGTGAAGGCGGGCCTGCCCATCGAGGTCCCCGCCTACACCGTAAACCGCATTTGCGGCTCCGGCCTGGAGGCGATCAACACCGCAGCGCGCTGGATCCAGACCGGCGACGCGGAAGTGGTCGTGGCCGGCGGCGCCGAGAACATGACGATGATGCCGTACTACCTGCGAAACGCCCGCTCTGGCTATCGCATGGGCCACGGAGAGATCGAAGACGGGATCATCCACCTCCTCACCGACCCCTTCAACCGCTACCACATGGGCGTGACGGCGGAGAACCTCGCGGACGAGTTCGAGGTGCCGCGCGAGGTCCAGGACGAGTACGCGCTCCGAAGCCAGGAGCGCGCCGCGGCCGCCATCGCCGCCGGCAAGTTCAAGGACGAGATCGTGCCCATCGAGGTCACGGTTGGGCGCGAGAAGGTGGTCATCGACACGGACGAGCACCCTCGGGCGACGACGATGGAAGCGCTGGGGCGCCTGCGGCCCGCCTTCAAGGAAGGCGGCAAGGTGACCGCCGGCAACGCCAGCGGCATCAACGACGGCGCCGCGGCGGTGGTGGTCATGAGCCGTCGCAAGGCGGAGGAGCTGGGCGTGAAGCCGCGGCTGCGCCTCGTGGCCCGCGCCGAGGCCGGCGTGCGCCCGGAGATCATGGGCTCCGGCCCCATCCCGGCGGTGCAAAAGGTCCTGCAGAAGGCCGGCATGACGATCGACCAGATCGACGTGGTCGAGCTGAACGAGGCCTTCGCTTCGGTCGCTGCCGCGTGCTCGGCTGCCCTGGGCCTCGACCCGGCGAAGGTGAACCCGAACGGCGGCGCCATCGCCCTCGGCCACCCCATCGGCGCAACCGGCGCGATCCTGACGGTGAAGACGATGTACGAGCTCGAGCGCACGGGCGGACGCTACGGCCTGGTCTCACTCTGCATCGGCGGCGGCCAGGGCATCGCGACGATCTTCGAGCGCGTGAGCTGACGCCGCCCCGGCCCCTCTGTCTCGCGGGGTAGGGGCAGACCGAGGCCAGCCGGGCCGCCTCTACTGGACAGCGACCAGGAGAGACGGGCCAGCAGCCCTCTGTCAGGCTCGCTGCGCTCGTGGCCGGTGCGCGGCCTGTAAAATCACCGCCATGCACGCGGACGGCGCTATCGAACGCCTGCGCACCATTTGCCTTGCCCTGCCGGAGGCGACGGAGAGGTTGAGCCACGGTGAGCCG